>JAFLRT010000031.1 GCA_022511295.1 Alistipes sp.
TCCCGCAAAGTGGAGGAGCGGACTGACAAAACGCCGTTGTTGTCGGACTTGCGCGAGTCGGGCGCAATAGAGCAGGATGCGGATATGGTGATTTTCATCGACCGCCCGGCTATGTACGGCATCGAATCCTTTGATGGCGGACGGTACGGCACTATATTCTCGCAGGGCGTGGGTCGCCTGACGATAGCCAAGAACCGCGAAGGCACGACCGGCTATATCCCCTTCCGCCATAACGAATCGCTGACCGTTATCTCGGACTACGCTGTCCAGATGAGTAACACGGAAATCGGGTAACGACCGTACACCGGATATGCCCCTGCTTGCAGTTTGAGTGGCATTTCTCCCTGCGGCGGCAGCCGACCGGGGGATTAGGCTACCCCGACTATCGTTGGGTTGTACAACAGGCAAGCCTGCGACAACGCCACAAGTGGCAGGGAAACGCGAGCCGTTGCGGGCGCGTCAAAAGGCATTAGCCAATCCATCGACTGCCGGACGCAGGCGGTGAGCGGACAGATGCGGCACGAATATATCTCTCTTTTGGCTGCCATATTGCCAATATCCAGCGACGCTTCGGGCGCACAATACAGCCGCCAATCATCGCACAGCCGCATAAAATATATCATTAAATTGTTCCAAAAATTTGTGTTATTTTACCATCCGTATCGGTAAAAACATATGTCGTCATTTCTTCCGTTTCACGGTCTTTGTAGCAGAAACAGTACGATTCACCATTGGAGGCTGCCGACCATCTCTCCACCCGTCGCAATGTCGTAGGGTCGATACGGTACTTTTGCGGCAACAGTTCATTCAAACGGTAGCGGATATTATTCAAATTCGAATCCACAAGGCTCCTTACCCTGCTCAGGATGTCGCTGTTTTCATAATTGGCCACTACCGAAATCTTAGTGGAGAAGGCGCCCGTGCTGAAGTTGGGCAGCATATAGACATTATCACTCTCCGAACTGTCGAAAATGTCGTCCGGCAGCGATATCGACGGTTTCAGCCGGAGCATAGGATCGCCGAAAAGATTAAACTCGAGCAGCGTCAGTTGGTGCAATGCCTTGTGCTTGTCATTTTCCGGAATCCGGTTTACATACACACACTTCGCCATCGACAGAGCCTCGCCTGACGGGTATCCTGCCAAAAGGAACAGCATGAAAAGCCGTTGCAGCTTCTCAGCCAGCGATATCTCTGCCGGCACGCCGTCGGAGAAGCAAAAGTCGAATGCGCCCCAAGCCGGCCGGCACGAACCGAAAAATATCAATCCGTTGGAATATATTGCCGACAGCAGAGCCGATTTCTCGCGTCGGTAGTTGATAAACCGAGCGCCCCAACAGCAGATTGAGGCTATCACCTTTGCAGGACTCCATGAGAAGTATTCCGGCGAGAAAGCCGGCGGTTGATTAGTGTGTTCGTTCAAATCCTGCCCCACATAAAACGGCATATTGGGATGGTGCGAACCGTGCAGGATAAACGCAAGCATATCGCTATGTTTCAGATGTCTGAGATATTCATCCCTGCTGTCGTTGTCTTGTTCTATATTGAGTTTGGGGCTGATAAAAGCCTTGCCGTAATAATATTCGCTATCGACATTGTACGGAATCGGACTTACGGGAAGGCCCTCGGCTATCTTGTTCGCCACTCTCTTTGCCGAGTCACAGGCCACCATCGTGAAGTTTCTTATGTCTATTCCGTCTCTTTCGCCATTTGCGCGTTCAAAATAGGATTGCAAATCCTGCTTGAGCGATGTCTCCATCAGGCCGTTCTCCATCGGCAGGCGACTCACATGGAATCTCGGTCGGATTCCCGACAACGGCTCCCACTCCAGATAACCGTCTTTGGTTATGGATACGCACCTCGACGGAAAGCTGTAAAGCCAGTCGGCCTCGAGTGTCGATTCGAGCATTTGCAGCTTCTCGGCGGCTATTTCGGGGGTTACTATCGGATTTTTGACCTTCGGCATCGGAATTACATCATCGCCTCCCAATATGAAGAGGCTTACGGGCGTATCGCTGCCGATGCCTTCGTGCTGACAGAACGAGTCGAGAACTGCCAGATGAGAATCCCATGACCGTTCGCTATCGACAAGTCGGTCGTAGGCAGAGTCGCTCACATTGAGCAACTTGTACTCCATGCCATATTGAGCGGCTTGCAGACAGAACGGTTCGATGATTTCGCGGATTATTGCGAGCGGTACACTCGATATCATTTTACGACCGTCGATATCGACCACCTGGTTTACATCGCTGCAATATTTAAGGGCCAAAATATCGAGATTGGTAAATATGACGCATTTGCCCCCACTATCCCCTGTATACCGATTGTCGTACTGTCGGGCAACAGGCCTGCGGCCGTTATCCATAAACGGCTGTTCAGAGAGACGGTCCGACGGTTGAGAACCGGCGAGCCGTGCATCACCGCATTTGTCGACCGACGCAGCCTTATACTCGACGATTGCCTTCAGGGTTCCGTGATAGAATGGATAGAATGTTCTGTTGTAGAACTGTATGAAATTTTGCGGTGTGATTATCTCCCCGTGGCTGGCACAATTTCGTTTGCGCGTAATCGTGTCGAACTGCTTCTGCGACTCCGAAATATCGACTGCCACCCGTGCCGATGCGAATATGTTCTTGAGGAATCTGCACCCTTTGTTATGGTTATAGACATTGGAGAGGCTTCCGAGAGTAGCTTTTGTACCCTCTCCTTTCAGCCCCCAAACATCTATGTAATCAGCCAGCAGCACTTTGAACTCTATCTCGACAACCGATGCCAGCAAACTTACCATCGGCGACATATCGACATCGTCGTATCCGAACGATGCGAATTGTTCTTGCGCACCGTCCGATGTAGTGAAATAGTTGGAAATAAGGCTTTCAAAGTTTCCGACCTTGGTCTCTGAGTCATCCTCGAGCCCGTTGAGATGTTCGAGCGGACGTATTGTCTTGTCGCCGAGCCGGCCATCTTCGCGTGAATCGGTTCGTATATCTGGCCGCTTGTCGTCCGAATTTGTGTTGGCACGCACTGTCTGCATATAATCCTTCAGGAGCGAATCATTCAGGATGGAGCGTTGCTGTTTGAGTCTCTCTTCCATCTCTGCACGGCGTTTTTCGTACTCCTGCCGCAATTGCTCCATTCTTTCGTTGAAATCCATAACCGTCAACAATTTACATTCGTTCCCCTACCCCTCCCTTAATTACAAGGGAGGGGTATGCAGCAGATTATACTATTCGTCGCCCTCGCGCGAGATGGGGACATTCATTAATTTGGCAAACTTTTCATACTTTCTCATCATGCTCCATCCTATATCGCCATTTCCAATCAGCCAATCGTCACAATAAAAGTTCAAATCTATTCTGCGAAACATTGTTGCTGCAGTCGACAAACCTTCAATTTGAACGCGGGCTTTTATGGGAACATTCACAGGCAGCAATGTACGATAATATGTATTACGAGGAGGTTTTCCATTTAACGAAACCAATCCTTCATAATTGTTCGCTTCATCATCGTAAGCAACAGTTTTTTTGCATAAGAATCCTATCGTCACATCACTGCCTCCTATATTTTCCAAAATCAGATCAATGATACAAGTAGAACCGGAGGCTTCACAGCGCTGCACTTTGATTTTTAAATCAGGGTGGCTGGTAACAATCCTAAAACTATTGGTTTGAGCTATACCGGTTGTCGAAAGGCCAAGCAGCATAGCAATAAAAATAAATATCCGTTTCATGGTATACCTATATTATATATATACACTTTCTATTCGTCGCCTTCGCGGGAGATGGGGACATTCATGAATTTGATATGGCTGTCCAGATTCCAAGCATGACTCTCCACATAGATGTCCATTCGCCGAAGCATGGTAGCCGATTCACGAACGCCGTTGATTTGTATACGCGCCTTAACAGGAACCTCCGACAACAACTTATAACGACCTCCCCAGTTTAAACCATTGTTGCCGATAGCTATTCTGACAGCATCTCCGCTGTACTCATTTGCTTCATCGTCGTAAGCAACAGACCCTCTGCCGCTTGCATCAAAGAGTACCTCTACATCATTGCTGCCGGTGTTTTCGATTATCATGTCGATAACGCAGGTCTTGCCGGCAGCCTCGCAGCGCAGAACCTTGATTTTGAAATCGGGGTGGCCGGTCACAAGACGGAATGCTCCGGGGGCTGCCGATGCGCTCGACACTTCGGTTGCCGTGTAGCCTACAGTAGCTGCCTCGCCCTGGGTCATCGCGGTGGCGCTGTTCGCATCCTTGTTCTTGGGGGTCTTGCGTTTGAAAATGCCAATCAACTCCTTGGTCGAGTTGACAAGTTCATTGGTCGAGTTGGCCAAATCCGAGATGGAGTTCTGGGCCGATACGCCCGACGGGAATGCTATCGCCAGTGCGATTAATGCGATTCCGAGTTTTGTTGTTTTTCTCATAATTAAATTATTTTTAGTTATTTTATAATTAGGTTTGTCGATTGTTATTTCAACATCTGCTCAGCTCTCTTGTGGCCTTGTGCGGCAGCGCGCTGCAACCATTGGCGCGCCACGTTGAAGTCCTTGTCCATACCCTGACCGTTGCGCGCCATGACTCCCATCATATACTGCGCATCGGCCATTCCGGCATTGGCGGCCGCCTCGAAATATCGCTTGGCCGTCGGGAAACTCTTCGCCACGCCGTTGCCGTTGTAGTAGAGTTCGCCGAGGTGGTAGTTGGCCTCGATGCTCCCTTTGCCTGCTGCCTGCTGGAAATAACTTGCAGCCTGCTCGGCCTTGAACTTCTTGAGTGCCGACTTGCCCTTTGCCAAAAGCTCCGATGCCGACAGCTCCGCAGGCGCTGCTGGCTGCGTAGCAGCAGGCGTCGTCGCAGGTGTGGCAGCGGTCGGAGTCGTCGTTTTGGCTGGAGCCGGAGTAGTGGTCGTTGCTGTACTTGACGTCGTTTTCTGGTTCGCTGCCGGAGTCGATGCTGCCGGTTTCTGCACGGTGCTGCCTGACGAAGCGGCAGATGTCGAACTCTGTTTATGAGTACTCGTGGTATTGGCAGCTGCGGAAGATGCAGGCTGGCTCTTTTGCGCGATGGCAGCCGTACTCTTGTCGGCCGTCGGAGTCGAGCTTTCGGCAGTCTGATTGTTCTCCGCAACCACGGCCGTCGGAACGGCATTTTTGTCGCTCTTGTCTGTCGAAATGCTGATTCTCGATATGAACCATATCAGCACACATATGCCCGCTGCGATATATACAAGTTTCTTCAGGCTGAACGAACCCCCCGTTGTTCTGTTGCCGCTGGAAGAGGATGTCGCTGTTGTCGACGTGACAGCTGCGTTTCGCTGTGCCGGAACTGCCGTAGCTGTCTGAGCGATACTCTGCGCAAATGGAGCTGCCATCTGCCTCTCCTTGGCACCGAACATCTTGAAGTAGAAGTTGAGTTCGGCATTTTGGGAGAAGTAGAGAGGCCTATTTTGCTTGATGAGTATTTTCAGAGACTCTACGAACGACTCAACCAAAGGCTCGCCGCCACCACTATACAACTTCAGATAATTGAAAGCCATATCGCGATAACTTTCGTCACCGTTGTTGGCAAAATACTCAACCATAAATCCTGCACCGCTCAACAGATTCGACAGATCGGCATTACTCATTGTCGGATTGTCGTTCAGTTTATTCATCACCTTCTCGGCATTCTCCCGGTTGCGCTGACGAAGATAGGATATATAGACCCAGAACATCTGCCAATAGCTGTCGAATGAACTACGCTCATAACGGGCGATACAGCTGCGGGGGTCATCTGCCGCCAGAATCATATTGGCGTAATACTGCACTTCGGGATTATCGCTTCGTTCCGACAAGGCGAGTATTTTGCCTTTCATAGACCCGGCTCTATTTTGCTTAATACTATCTTTAGTGAAGTCTATCGTTATCAAATCCTGAGGTGACAGCACTCCAGACGAAAGAGAACTCTTCACGTAATTCTCTATCTCCGAAGCTGTAGCCTCATCCAGCGACAGCGACAACGCTTTGTCTCGCAGACGTCTGCCCAACTCCCTATCTATGAACTGCGATGTAATAACACGTTTGCAGAACAAGCGGTACTCATCTTTCCGCTCCTCAACCAGTTTTTCGCGCCCGGCCTCGCCGTTGTAGACAATGGTATGGTTCTCAGTATGGTTGTTGATAGTATCGTGGGAATCCTGATTGATATCATGGATTCCGATGTTGCCTTCGCCCTGCTCTATAAACGGTCGGCGCTCTTTGAAATCTTTCATCGATGTCGTTCTGCAGTTTATTTGTTACCTATAATGGACAGTTCTGCTCTGCACACGTTGCAGAATCTCGCCTGCGGAACCTGCTGGCCGCAATTAGGACATTTAATGAGTTTGGGTTGCTGCGGAGCCGGCTCCTGCGCCCTTCCCGATATGGCGTTAATCGTACCTATCGAAGCACTCTGCAGTTTCTCCTCATGCTCCATCAGATGTCTCGAATAGTTGTCCTGACGCTCCTGGGCCCGGTTTTTTTCCTCGCGATACTCTTGCGCTATCTCGGCCTGATGACGGTAACGTTCTTCATTGAACCGCTCTTTCTCATCACGCATGGCACTTTGAAAACCGGCCATATTGTTGACCAAATCGAAGAGTTTATCCGTATAACCTTTGATAATCTCTTCGGTGTGAGCGTTCTTCTGCTCAATCTCGGATTTATGCCGAATCTCTGTTTCGAGTAATTTTTGTGCGCCAGCCGATTTTGCCAGTTCTACCTGAGCAGCTTCACTCATATTACCGTTTGCAGCCATAATCTGGTCGGACGACATACGCGATTGTATCGAAAGTTTGTCAATTTCGAGTTTGGCTGCAACTTCTGCCATATTCTGATTATAGGCCTGTTCGGAGGTTTGTTTATCCATATCGCGCTGATGTTTTGCGGCCTCCTCACGTTCGTGTTGCTCGGCTATAAATCCCATCATCGATCTGAAATCCTCGTTGCGTCGCTCTCGTTTTCGCCACTCCTGTTCAGTCTTCCAAGTCTCTTCATCGCGGAAACGGTCTCGATGTCTGATATAACGGCCGTCCTCATATTGGTCGACAAGACTCTGTCCCTCCAATTCTGTTTTAATCAGGTCGTTCTTGTGCTTCACCTCTTCAATCTCGTCCTCTCGCAGGTATGTTTTCTTGGCCTTGTCGATATCTATTGTTTTACGCAAGTTATCCATTTCACTGGCAAAACGTCTGTTTGCCAACATATCCTCAATCTCAATACGCTTCATCTCGACATTTGCCAGATGCTGCATATTGACCATTTCGGAGATTGCCTCGCGTTCCATTTTCTTGTCTGTAAGTTGCAGCAACAGCGCGTCCATATCATCCTTCGACAGGAGTTTGTTCATTTCGAGTTCCTGAAGAGCTTTGCGTATCTCCTCTTCGTTCTGAGCCTCGCGAATCATTCGCTGACGCGATACAAGAAGATAAAATTGATCTAACTCCTCTTCATGAAGAGTCTTCTCCTTGTCTATTTCTGCGATAGCTTTGTACAGGTCCAATCCGTTCTTCAATTCATCTATTTTGGACTGATTCTCGACCGTAGCGAGTTTGTTCCGAAAATTATTGGCCTTGATTGCAGCCTCCAACTCTTTTTCGCTCAGGAACAACTCGTCCGAGATTTGGCGCAGACGTTCGAAGTCGCTGTTCGATGTAGATATATCCGCCACAGCCGCAAGTTCGATTCCGGGCAGACAGTTCGAAATCTCCTTGAGTCGTGATTCTATCGTATGGCGCTTGTATGGAGGGATTCCGTACTCATCAATATCGCAGTCGCGAAGCACATCTTCGAGAATGTAGCGTATCTTCGACGATAGTTGTTCCTCGAGTGCGTATGTCGACAGATAGCTGCGATTGGAGAGAAGATGCGTGATGACCGAACGCGGATCGTTGATGCGGAATTGGAGCGTCAATTCCATATTTACGCTGAGATTTCGGCACCGTATCGAGAACGGTCGGAACTCGCGTTTGCCGTCTTCGCGTCTTAATGAATTGAATACTATCGAGAATGGTATCTCCGACAAAAGATATATTTCAACCGACGAATCGGGGCGCAATCTCGAAATTACATCGTCGATATTTTTTATCGAGGATAAATCGCCTGCAGCACGCTCTTCAATCCGGGTTTTCAGTTTTTTGCCTGTGATTAATGTTCCGACGGCTTTTAATCCACGGTTGATTCTGCCCATGAGGCTCGGATATGTTTTCTGTTCCAGATATTTGTCTATCTCAGTTTGCGATATGAACTCATACGAGCCGCCGTGTATCTCCGAAACCTCTTTACCGTCTATATAGATGAAGGCCGCTACACCTTTCTGGATAGTGAGTCCCTTGAGATTTGCGAGATTCTCAAAATCCTGCGGACTAATCCGCCTACCTATGACATTCTGCGGAACTTCCCATTGTGCAAAATGTCTAATTATCTGAATATCATTTTGTTGACTTTCATCGTGGGGGGGGGTGACTTTAGATTTGCAGTTTGCGCAGTACATACCGGCGGATATCTCGCATCCGCATTCGATACAAAATAGTTTACTATTCATATTTTTTGTTTTATTTGTTTGTTTGCTAATAGGATACAATATACTACAAAAGTACTATAATTTTTATATTTATGCAAACTTATACGCATAAAAGGCACGAAAATAATCCAGCGATTTCCGGCATCATTGTCGAGAATTCCGACGCTGCCACAACTGTACTGGTAGCAATGTCAAGCACAGATGGGTTGTTCTGACTCTGCACCGCACCTCCCCAAAACAGAAACCCATACCTCAAAGTATGGGTCTTTTTTGTGCTTTGGGGATAGGGTCAAGCGAACAGAAACTGATTGCTTGGACACATTTGGACACACGCACGGATTGTTCTCAACTTTGTTCTTTTGCGTGTAATTGACTGATAATCGGCAGGAAAAAGAAACTCCCAATTCAACCCTTCGCGCGAAAATTGCCTTCAGAATGCCTACAAATTTGAGCAGATGAAAAAATAAAAAACCTCTAACAAGTTATCAATTAACAAGTTAGAGATTTCTCTGTGTGGTGCCACCGGGAATCGAACCAGGGACACAAGGATTTTCAGTCCTTTGCTCTACCAACTGAGCTATGGCACCATCATATTTATGCTGTCAGACACCGTTCGCTGGCGTCAATCGCGGTGCAAAGATAGACAATAATTTTCTATTTGCAAATTTTTGACAATTATTTTCATGGTTGTACACTCAACAAATATGCGCAAATTAATCTCCCGAACTTTCGTGCCTCGATATTAAAGCCGTTCACCATCCGTCAGCAATTAATCGCAACGCTGCCGATGGCCTTCATTAATACTTTATTACTTTACTACTTAAAAATTTGCATATTTAATATTTTGTGTTTAACTTTGTCATAACGACATCCGTAAAGACCGTGTGCAGACGATAGTATACTGTCTTATTGCTTTGGAGGTGCAGCTGCCTGCCGGACTACGGAGATAGGGATTATAGTACGGCAATGGTGTCAAGGCGATACGCACTGCGGAACGCAATATGAGTGCGGTTGAATGCCGGAAAGCCGGTCAGGCGCGTAGGGATGCGAGGAATGCGAGGGGTGCAGAGGCAGTGAAAGCAGATTATAGATATAAAAACTAATAACAACTTAAAAATTATTTTATTGTGAAAAAGCTATTCTATTTTGCATTTGCGACACTCATGGTTTTGGGTGTATCTTCCTGCAACAAGGAGCCGGAGGAGACTCCTCAGGATACCAAGACGGTTACCGCGACTCTTAAGGAGGCTGGAAAGGTTCAGCAGGTAAAACTCGAAGGCAGCCAGGTTGTAACCAACCTGCATGTCAAACTCTCGAAAGCTCTCGACCGCGATGCGCAGGTGTCGCTCGGTTTCTCGGCATCGGCTCTCGCAGCCTATGACAACGAGTGCAAGCACCTCTCTAACGAATGCTGCAAACTCGCCAGCAAGGTTACAATCGCCAGTGGCAAGACCGAGGCTACAGCAACCCTTACCTTCACGGGTGAGATGCCCGAGGACGGCAAGTATGGCGTTGCAGTATGCATAACGGGTGTCGACGGACAGGATGTTCAGTTCGACAAGAATAATGCTGCAATCATTATGCTCTCGAAAGAGGATGTTGGTGGCGGCGGTCAAGGCGGAACTGACCCTGACCCCGATGTTGACCCCGACCCGGATATCGACCCCTCGACCTTTGTTAAGCAGACGATTAGCAGCGGCAGTGCAAACCAAGAACACACGACGCCCTCTCCCGCCAGCCCTGTAAGCAAACTCTTCGACGGCAGTTTCACGGGCAGCACTGACGGCGATATCTTCCATACCCCTTGGGGTACTGAGGCATGGGGAAACGGCAATAGTGGTACGGTATTCCCTGTGGAACTGACGCTTAATCTCTCCAACACGGCAACTCTTGGATATATTAACTACTACACACGTACAAGCCTCGGCGGCAATAACGAGAATGGTGTTCCCAATGGATGCCCCGGAACATGCGATTTGTATCTGATTGTTAACGGAGACCAGGTTCCTGCCATAGCCGGCAAGGGCGGTCAGAATAATCCTATGTACGATTTGGGACAGCAGGTGCATTCGCCCTACAAGTTTGAGTTCTCGCCTGTTAAGAATGTAACCGGATTCAAACTCGTGTTCTATTCCGGTAGTTGCGACGATAACTCGGACGGTTACATCTCGGGTCTCGAGGTAGAGGCTTATGGTCTTGCCGAATAAGCAGGCATATATGTCAGACCGGAATAATCCGTGTTTGATGCACTGACAAGAGAGCCGCTGCAATATTGCAGCGGCTCTCTCTTTATAAATAGGTAATTGAAAGTGTAATTACGCTTGATATACTATAAATGTCTATAAATGTCGCAGATATATAAATCGGTTGCGTCTTTTTGCAGATGTTATTAAAATGGTATAAATACCGGATGTTCATAAGCCCGCGTCATCAATGCGGACTTAATCGCTTTATCTCGGTCTTTCGGCAAAAAACTTCCATAGCGGAGCGGCGTGCAGCGCCTGAATGATTTCGCCTTCGTCCAAAAGTTCGCGCACCTCGTCCCGCGAGAGCAGATGCACCATAATATCCTCACTTGCTTCGGTGTGTTGCGGCGCCATTAACTCCACATCCGTCGCGAGGAA
This sequence comes from Alistipes sp., assembly GCA_022511295.1. Taxonomy (GTDB): domain Bacteria; phylum Bacteroidota; class Bacteroidia; order Bacteroidales; family Rikenellaceae; genus Alistipes. The sequence continues at coordinate 11,167 of JAFLRT010000031.1, forward strand.
GGTGTAGACCATATTGGTATGATTGGTGGGGTTGGGCGACAGTGTCATAAAGAGTTCCCACTTGCCGCCGCCATAACCTGTCTCCTCCAGCAGTTCCCGCCGTGCTGCGGCCTCGGGCGAGGCGTCTTCGGCATCTATAACGCCTGCGGTAAGTTCGTAGCGTGTCTGACCTATGGCGTGGCGGTACTGGCTTATGAATATGAATTTGCCTTCGCGCGTAAGGGCTATGACATTTATCCAGTCAGGGAATTCGAATATATACCATTCGGGGACGATTGTGCCGTTAGGCAGAGCTACCTTTTCGCGCCGCACGGTAAACCAGGGTCGTCGGGCGAGGTATTCGCTTGACAGAACTCTCCATACTCTGTTTTCGGGTCTTTTCATTGCCTTTTTATTATTTGCTTCGGGAGCAAATATAGAAAAATAAACTATCTTTGCTGTGTTAATGTATAAACTATTTTTTGATGAATACCGAATACTCCAAAATAATAGATTTGGTTAAACGCGAGGTCGTTCCGGCAGTGGGGTGTACCGAGCCTGTAGTGGTTGCGCTCTGTACTGCGCTGGCGGCTGAAACACTTGGCTCCCGTCCCGAAAAGATATACGTGCGGCTGAGTGCCAATATGCTTAAAAATGCTATGGGTGTAGGCATACCGGACACAGGAATGACGGGATTGCCCATCGCTACGGCTCTCGGGGCTGTGGCCTGCCGTTCGGCAGACGGTCTGGCATTGTTCGGTGCGGTTGATGCAGCGGCTGTGGAGTGCGCGCGCAGATACCTCGAAGGTAATCCGATAGATATATCGCTCAAGGAGAAGTGTTCCGATAAACTGTATGTCGAGGTCGAGGCTCATGCAGGCGAAGATGTCGCTGTTGTCGTTCAGCGCGGTTCGCATTTCAGCCGTCCGCGCATCGAGCGCAACGGAGAGGTGGTTGCCGAGGGCGACGGAGCGCAGGGTGAGGTCTCGGCAAGCGAACACGGTGCAGATGAACCCCGTCTCTCGCTGCGTAAGGTCTACGACTTTGCCATGAACGCTCCGATAGAGGATATAGAGTTTATCGCCGAGTCCGAGCGGCTCAATATGGCGGCGGCCGAATTGTCGTTTAACGGCGATTACGGACACGGTCTGGGACGTCTGCTGCACGATGGTTGCAAGGGACAGGTTATGGGCGATACGCTCCATTCGCGTATTATATCATATACGTCGGGTGCCTGCGATGTACGTATGGGCGGTGCGCGCGTAACGGTTATGAGCAACTCGGGCAGCGGTAATCAGGGTATAGCCGCTACGGTGCCTGTTGCGGTCTACGGACGCGAGACGGGTGCTACGCACGAACAGATGGTACGCGCTCTTATGATGAGTCATCTGACGGTAATATATATCAAGCAGAGTCTTGGCTCACTCTCGGCTCTGTGCGGATGTGTCGTTGCGGGTACGGGTGCTTCATGCGGTATCGTGCATCTTATGGGCGGCGGCTATGAGGAGATGACCTGTGCCGTCAAGAATATGGCGGCCAATATTACGGGTATGATATGCGACGGCGCAAAGCCGAGTTGTGCGATGAAGGTGGCTACGGGAGCCTCTACGGCACTCCTTTCGGCTATGCTGGCTATGGCTCATCGCTGCACTACCTCGTCCGAGGGTATTATCGACGACGATGTAGACAAGTGCATACGAAATCTTACCGCCATAGGCCGGGACGCTATGAACGAGACAGACGCTATGATACTTAATATAATGACCAATAAATGCTGATTTATACTATGAAAATTAAAACAATTCTTCTTGGCCTGCTGCTCACGGCATGTACTTTCACACTCACGGCGCAGAACGATGCGCGCTCTGTCGTGGCGCAGAATCCGAATATGACGGGCGGTATTTTTACCTCTTACCATTATGATGCTTCGGAAGATGCTCCGGCACCGGCAGGTTACAAACCGTTCTATATAAGCCACTATGGTCGTCATGGAAGCCGCTGGCATGCCGGAGAGTATGTCTATACCCATGTTCTTGGATGGCTCGCCGATGCAGCCGAAAAGGATGCTCTTACCGACCTCGGAAAAGATGTCTACCAGCGTGTGAAGGTCCTTACCGAGGATGCGACTGGACGTATCGGACAACTTACGCCCAAGGGTCGTGCCGAGCATCGCGGTATTGCGGAGCGTATGTACCGCAACTATCCCGAGGTATTCTCCACGAAAGGCAAGCGTGAGTGCGTGGTTGAGGTGCGCTCGACACTCGTACCGCGCTGCATTATGAGTATGCAGTCTTTCTGTGAGCGTCTCAAGGAACTGAATCCGGCTATTGAACTGCATCCCGATTTGGGTGAACGCTATCTTACATATCTGTTCAATGTAAAGAATCTCAATGCGTCGAGAGAGAAGTGCTGGTCGCTTATCAATAAGTTTAAGGAGGAGAAAATGCAGCCCGAGCGCTTTTTGGAAGCCCTGTTCGATAAGGAGTATGCCGAGAGTCTCAACGGCAACGAGGTTATGTGGCTGATGTACCGCCTGGCGTGTATCACGCAGGATGTGGACTATCTCAATATCTCGCTCTATGACCTCTTTACGGAGGATGAGTTGTACGATATGTGGCTCTGCGGCAACGTTGAACGCTATCTGGAGTTCGGTCCGTCGGCCGAGTTCGGCGATGCCATTGCTGCCGATGCACGTCCTCTGCTGAACCAGATTATCACCGATGCCGATGATGCTATGGCTACGGGCAAACGCTCTGCCTTTCTGCGTTTCGGACACGATGTCAATGTGGTGCCTTTGATTGACCTGCTCGATGTCGAGGGTATGAATGCGCGCTTTGAATACGGGGACTATGATACGCTTTTGGACAGTTGGCGTGATTCCGACGTTACCCCTATGGCGACCAATATGCAGTTTGTCTTCTACCGCTCCAAGCGCAGCGACGAGATACTTGTCAAGGTACTTCACAATGAGGCTCCCTGCCGTCTGCCATTGCCGCGCGATTTGTTCCCTTACTATCGCTGGTCCGATTTCCGCGACTACTACCTGCCGCTGACCGAAGAATAGGGTAAAGGGGAGCGTGGTAACAATCCCATAATTTACTTTTGCGCCGCCCCAGAGGATTGACAAGGGCGGCGCAAAAAAGACGTAGCAGGCGAAAAGTTACAATCGCTACTTTCGCACCTTGAAGATAAGTTTCTTTACGAAGCCCTCGCCGAGCATCGGAGCATGGGCATCCTGCGGCATAAGGATGCAGAACTCGCCTTCGCGTACGGTGTAGTAGGTCTTCGGCTCATCTTTGTAGAAGCCTATATCGTTGCTCTTGTCGAACTCCGCACGCGGCGTGGTGAGCGATTCGCGCGGACTCCAGCCGAACTCCTCGACGCCTCCGACAACAACCTGAATATCTATATATTCGTTGTGAACCTCGAGTGCTGCCTCACTGCGCGGACGCAGATTGAGTTGCGATACATTGACGAATATATCATCGCCGTCGATGATATGTCTGCCGGACGATAGTGAAGCGAGGTCGGTCGCCTCGAGCCATTCGAAAGCCTGTTTGAATCGGGGACAGAGAGCGTAGTACTGCTCTTTGTTGCGCAGTGAGTCAAGAATCATGGTTTTGTTGGGTCTTTTATTGTTATTGTACTGTTGTCAGTTTTGCGTCAGCCTCAGTGTCGCCGTTACCGGACGGTGGTCTGATATGTTGGTTGCGGGAATATCGTAGGCAACCGTTTCGAATCGTGGCGATACCATAATGTAATCTATGCGCAGCATATTGAACATACCGCGATAGGAGTGTGCATAGTGATGCCCCTTCCGGCTGAAGGTGTCGTACAAGCCGCGCGATATGGTGCGGTATGCATACGACATCGGAACGTCGTTAAAGTCGCCGCACAGGATTATGGGATGGCTGCACTCATTTGTGGAACGTGCGATGCAGTCCGCCTGCTGTGCGCGTATTTTATTGTTGTCGAGCAGCCCCCGTGCCATATCTCTGAAACGCTTTTCGCGTGTGGTATCGCTTATGAATTCACGCTTCGTTATATAGTTGTTGTCCGTCGGCGATACGGAGGTTGTCTGCAGATGGATGCAGTAGACACGCACCGTGTCGCTGTCTATCTTCACATCGGCCCACATACCCACGCCGGAACCTTGTATACCGCCTATCGAATCCGCAGAAATGATATCATAATGGCTGAAACACTCTACGGCGCAGTCAGAGCGCTCTATGATGGATTGTGCGCTGCTTGCGTTGTAGGCTCTCATAATGCTGTCTGCCTGCCGGCGCAGCTCGCCGCTTGCCGGATACTCCTGAAAGCAGATGATATCGGGATTAAGCTGCTCCACAAGTACGGCTACCGAGTCTATGCTTGGTTGCCAGTTGTCCTGATGCAGATGGCGCAGGTTGAAAGTCAGAATCTTGATATCATTGCGGTTCGGTTTGGCATCCTCATAGGTCTTTGACAGGTTTACTCTGTAATAGAGAGGTACATAGACAAGCCCTCCGGCAACGAATATGGCGAGTGTTACGGCCATAATCCACTTCCAGCGGATTATCCAGTACAGCATCATTGCTACCGCCGTGATATAGAATAACGGCGCCGCGAGGGCCGCAAGGGAGAAGTACCACAACTTTTCCGGCGATACGAACTGTCCGGCGAAGATGACTATAAGAGCTACTATGACTACAAGCGAGATAATTGCAGCCACAATATCGATTATAGTGAGCCAAATAGGGGTGCGTTTATCTTCCCCGTCGTTGTCTCCCTGCCGTCTGCCGAATCTGTCGCGGTAGTATAGGTCCATATCGCTTACGCCTTTGCGTTTGACAATCGTTGTGCTGTTGCGCTGTTTTAATAGAAAATCTTACCCTTGCGTTTCCAGTAAAGCAGCAGCAGATAGCCCCACAGCATACCCCCAACATGGGCGAAGTGTGCTATTCCTGCATTGCGTCCCGTTGCACCATAGAACAATTCAAGTGCCGCATATCCTATTACGAACCACTTTGCCTTGATTGGGACGGGTATCGGGAATATTATAAGCACCTCGTTGGGATGCATAACGCCGAATGCCAGCAGTACGCCCATAACGGCACCGGATGCACCCAGCAGAATCGTACCGGGGTCGTTGGCAATCCATGCCACACCCATCTGCAAAAGGGCGGCACCCACGCCGCAGACAAAGTAGTAGAGCAGAAAACGCCTTGACCCTATCTCATATTCGAGCGTGCGCCCGAACATCCATAGCGCGAACATATTAAAGAACAGATGCCCCCAGTCAGCATGCAGAAACATATATGTTATAAACTGCCACGAGTGGAACAATGGATTTGTGAAATAGAACAACTGACAATATGTGCCGGCAAATTTGTTCACTTCAGGCAACAGCCATGTGGCCAAAAATATTATGATGTTGGCTATAAGCAGATTTTTGACTACTGGCGGTGTTCTGAAATATGTATTTACTCTCATGCGGTCTTTGATTTATCCGAGTTTGTGTTTTATGTCATCGGCTGTCATTACGGTCATTATACGTTTTCTGGCCGGCGAGAAGGCTGTGTTTTCAGTTATGGATAACCTTTCGAGCAGTTGTGCAGCGCCCGAGTCCGACATATTGCGTACCGTCTTGCCGGCATTGCTTCGTGCCATCGCCGCCGCAATATTTTCGTTGCGCAGTCTTTCGCTGTCCAATGGCAGGGAGAATGTATGCAGCAGTTCGAGCAGGAGCCTCTCCATATCTTCATCATCGGTCTCGGCCGGTACTCCGAGTATCGTTACGGTGCCGCCGCCCTCCGGCTTAAGGTCGAATCCGAGGGCTGCAAAACGCGCTGTGTTCTCCTCCAGGAGGGCATACTCGTCGTTGGAGAGGACTATCTTCTCGGGAAAGAGAAGTTGCTGGCTTGTCGATGAGTTGTTGCCCATAAGCAGCAGGTACTGTTCGTATAGAACTCTCTCGGCAGCACGCCTTAAGTCTACCAGCACAAAACTGTTTCCGTACAGCGCTGCGGCATAACCGTTACCAATGTAAGTTACCGACCTGAACGCGGCTCGCTCCTCGATAGGCAGTTCGCCGTTGCCGGCGCTCTGCGTACCGACAAAGCCCATACCGCTCTCGAAATCATCGAACTCCTCTTCGGAACTGCTTCCTGTTACCTCCCAAACGTCGTTTGCCGTGCTGAATTCCGCCCCGAACTCTCCGTTGGGCTTTATGGTGTTCACCGGCATCCGACGCTGACGGGAACCGCCGGCAGAACCTGCTCTCGTATTGAGATAGCCCTCGCGCGCATAGTCGGATATCTTGCCGGTGTCATCATTATCGTTGCTCTCGTCGTTCTCGTCTTCGATAAGGAAGGGGTTGTACATCTCGTTAGATGCGGATTTAGGCTCGTCGTATACGGCACCTCTCTGCGATATGGGTATCTCGACATTCGACTCGCTGTCGAAGTCCATAAGCGGCACACCTCCGGTCTTGGCGAGCGTCTCCCTTACGGCGGCATTGAGTATCTGCCAGATATGCTCCGAATAGGTAAACTTCACCTCGGTCTTTTGGGGCGATACGTTTACATCCACCATTTCGGGGTCTACCTCTATATATATAAAATACGAGGGGAAGTAGTCCGACGGTATCAGCTTTTCGTAGGCCTTGAATATGGCCTTGCTGATGTAGGGCGACTTGAAGAATCGGCCGTTTACAAAGAGATATTGCTCCGAGTTGCGCTTTTTTGCCACCTCGGGACGTCCGATGTAACCCTTTATCTTGACTATCGATGTGTCGGCTCCGACCTCTAAAAGATTGTTCTTTATGGAGTTGCCTATAACATCCACAATACGTCCCGCAAGCGACGAGGGACGGAGTGAGATGTTTATCAATTTGGCTTCATTGCGTTTTCCCTCTTCACATTTTTGGAGTTTTTCGATGAGATGCAGCTCCACATCGGGATTGCACAGGGCTATGCGGTTGAATTCGGCCCTGATGGCAGTCGAGAGACGATACCCCTGCTCGGGAAGGAACTTGCGCCGTGCGGGAACGTTGCTGAGCAGGTTCAATACCTTGAAACAGGAGCCTGCGGGTGTCATTACGGGCTTTTGTGATTCATAGTCGCCGAACTTGATAATCGTCTCGGTGCCTATATCGTCATCTTTCTGCCGTGTGCGCAGCGTAATCTCCGATACGGCGGCTATCGAGGCAAGCGCTTCGCCTCTGAAACCCAATGTACGCAGGGTGTAGATGTCATCTATGGTTGCGATTTTGCTTGTAGCGTGGCGGTCGAATGCCATACGTGCATCTATTGGCGACATCCCGCAGCCATTGTCCACAATGGTTATGCAACTCAGACCTCCATTAGTAAACTCCACGTCGATACGCTTCGCTCCTGCGTCGAGGGCGTTCTCCATCATCTCCTTGACCACCGAGGCGGGTTCTTGTACGACCTCACCGGCTGCAATCTGGTTGGCGACGATATCGGGCAGCAGTTTTATTTTGTCAGCCATCGTAAAGGACTTTTTCTATACTGTTTTTAATTGTTGCTGTTGTCTGCCGGCTCTGCATTGTCAGTATCTTCGGCCATGTTCTCCTGCGCGGACACTTCATTCTGCTCTTCAACATAGTCGTTGGGTACTACTTCTATTACTTTATTGTGCCATTCATTGGTCGCAATCTCGGGTAATGCAGTTTGTGCAGCCTGCGGCTGGTTTGAGAGCATATTTGCGATACGCGGAGCGAGCTGCGCACCTATAAGAACGATGAATGCCGCGAGAGCAATGAAGAGTATCATCTTGGTGCGGCTGTTGCTTTGCGACCTGCTGCGTTTGTCGGAGCGCGCTTCGCGCTGCGTACGCAGATATATTCCGGGCGTGTATTCAGCATTGTCAGTCTCGCTGCTTTCGCCGCGCAGTTCACGCCGACGCTGCTCGCGAGACTCCTTTATGGGGTCGTAGAAGCGCGGTGTGTAGTTGAATTTGTTCGGTCTTTTTACCGGTGTGAACCAACCCATAACTTTATAATCAATTATCTGCCGTTACTATCTTTTCTTTTAATGCAATACCTGCTCCGGACAGTGCGCTATCTGAAGAAGTTCTTCATGCGCTCGAATATATTCTGGTTCTCGACCTTCTCGGCCTTTTTGAATGATGGCATCTCTGCGAGTTGCTCCACAATCTTCTTCTCCTGCGAAGAGAGTTTCGACGGGATAGTTATATCCACCACAGCCAGAATATCACCGCGTCCGTATCCGTTCACCGAGGGCAGACCCTTGCCGCGAAGACGCAGTATCTTGCCTGCATGCGTTCCGGGTGCGATTTTTATCTTTGCTTTGCCTTCGATTGTGGGAACCTCCACTTCACCGCCCAGCATGGCAGTGGTAACGGTGATGTTGAGGTTGTGTATCAAATCCTCGCCGTCGCGTACAAACTGCGGGTTCTGAACCTCCTCTATAACCACGAGCAGGTCGCCGTTCACGCCTCCGTGTCGCGCTGCATTGCCCTTGCCCGATACGGTAAGCATCATTCCTTCGCCCACGCCGGCCGGTATCTGAATCTCCACGATTTCGCTCTCGCGCACTGTTCCCTCGCCGTGACACTTCGAGCATGGAGAGGTTACGATACGTCCCTCGCCGCCGCATTTGGGGCATACGCTCTGTGTCTGCATACGTCCGAAGAAGGAGTTCTCCACCCTCATAACATAACCGGAACCGTTGCAGGTGGGGCAGGTCGTAAATCCGTTGCTGCCCTCGGCACCGGTGCCGCCGCACTTGTCGCAGGCGATATCCTTGTTTATCTTGACCTTTTTGGTCGTTCCTGAAGCAATCTCGGCGAGCGTCAGTTTAACCTTTATGCGTATGTCGCCTCCGCGATTCACTCTCTGTCCGCGATGACCTGAACCGAAACCGGAGAATCCTCCGCCGAAATGGCCGCCGAATATGTCTCCGAACTGCGAGAAGATATCCTCCATAGAGAATCCTCCGCCCGAGAATCCACCGAATCCGCCTGCACCCGAGGCTGCACCGCCCATGCCTGCGTGTCCGAAACGGTCGTATCGTGCGCGCTTCTCCTCATTCGACAGCACATCATAAGCCTCTGCGGCCTCCTTGAACTTCTCTTCGGCCTCTTTGTCGCCCGGGTTCTTGTCGGGGTGGTACTTGATGGCGGCTTTGCGATACGCCTTTTTTATCGTGTCGGCGTCTGCGTTCTTGTCTACGCCAAGTACTTCATAGTAGTCTCTTTTCTCTGCCATAATATCGTTTGACGGAGCAATCCGTCCATATATTTGTTATTTGTCAGCCGGTTACTCTCCGACCACAACTTTGGCGTAGCGCAATACCTTGTCGCCCGATTTGTATCCGCGCTGAACCACATCTATCACCTTGCCTTTCATTGACTTTTCGGGGGCCGGGAACTTGGCGACGGCTTCATGCAGGTCCGAGTCGAACTCTTTTCCCACGGCCTCTATTTCGGTTACGCCTCTCTGACGCAGTACGTCGCAGAACTTCTGCGCCACAAGTTTTTCGCCTTCGCGCAGGGCGTTTATATCATCGCTCTTTTCCGAGGCTTCGACAGCACGCTGAACATCATCCAGTACCGTGAGCATAGCCTTCAGAACATCTGTGCCGCCGTTCTCTATAAGTTCGAGTTTCTCTCTTATGGTACGTTTGCGGAAGTTGTCGAACTCGGCTTGCAGACGCAGATATTTGTCGCGCCACTCGGCAGCCTCTGCCTCTATGCTGCTTTCGCTGCTCGGCTCAGCCTCGCTGCGCTCCTCTGCCAATGTGTCAGCACCCTTGTCGTCAGTGCCTGCCACATTGTCATCGGAGAGATTTGCATCCTCAACTCCGCAACCTGCCGGTGAGACTCCTCCGTCCTCTTTAACTTCTTGATTGTAAACTACATTTCTCTTCATTGCTTATATCTGTTCTTTTAGTATTCGTACTTTTTATACTATTGTTCGCAAAAGGTATACCAATACTCCGCACGCATCATCAATACATATTGTCGTACATACTCTGACTCTTGTCGTACTTGATATCGGCCAGCGACGAGGCTTTGACACCGATATTGAAACTCCAACTCTTGTGGAAACCGAATGGTATCCAGACGAAAGACATCTGCCAGCAGTGCAGGTCGCGCGTGATGCTTATCGACGTCGTTGTCAGTTTGTTGTTCATTATATCATATCCGCCCGTAAAGGTTATACCCGTCTTTGGCGTGATGTTTACGCTGCCGTTAAAACCTATTGTCTGCGTAACGTTTTTCCGATAGCCGGTAGTGCCGTTGTTTACATAACTTATAGAGTAACTAATCATATAGTTGAAACCTATGTTCCAAGGCAGTGAGAAGTCATAATATGTCTGCGCCATGTATTGCCGTCGCAGCGTCGGGTCCATTCGCCCGTAGGGGTCGTAGAATGGGTTGATATACTCCGGAGGGATTGAATTGATATCGTTTATCGCCGCCTGCGAGTTATCCTGACGCGACTTGAAGGTGTAACCGAAACTCCAGCCGGTGCTTATGATACGTCCGGGCAGACCGCGTCTCCACATCAGTTTGTTATATCTCACGCCCTGCGGCGAGACCTCATAGGGGTCAAGTGTCGCCGAGAGCTGAAGACCGAAGTTGCTTCCGAAAATGGTTGTCCTCAATGAGACGGGAATTGTCGAGAGCCTCATCGAGTCGGCG
>JAFLRT010000032.1 GCA_022511295.1 Alistipes sp.
TTCTCGATGATGAACTACTACCTGCCTCTGAAGGGTATCGCTTCGATGCACTGCTCGGCAAACACCAACGAGAAGGGCGAGACGGCTATCTTCTTCGGTCTGTCGGGTACGGGCAAGACCACCCTTTCGACCGACCCCAAGCGTGAACTTATCGGCGACGACGAACACGGCTGGGACGACAACGGTATCTTCAACTTCGAGGGCGGCTGCTATGCGAAGGTTATCAAACTCGACAAAGAGTCCGAGCCCGATATCTACAATGCTATCAAGCGCAACGCACTCCTTGAGAACGTTACCGTAGACGAGGCAACGGGTAAAATCGACTTCGACGACAAGAGCGTAACGGAGAACACGCGCGTATCGTACCCCATCGACCACATCAACAACATCGTTAAGCCCGTATCGGCTGCTCCCGCAGCGCAGAACGTCATCTTCCTCTCGGCAGATGCATTCGGCGTGCTGCCTCCGGTGTCGATTCTCACGCCCGAGCAGACGAAATACTACTTCCTGTCGGGTTTCACAGCCAAGTTGGCAGGTACCGAGCGCGGTATCACCGAGCCTACGCCGACCTTCTCGGCTTGCTTCGGTCAGGCATTCCTTGAACTGCACCCCACCAAGTATGCAGAGGAACTCGTTAAGCGTATGGAAGCCAGCGGTGCCAAGGCATACCTCGTGAACACCGGTTGGAACGGTACGGGCAAACGTATCTCCATTAAGGATACGCGCGGCATTATCGACGCCATCCTCGACGGTTCGATAAAGAGCGCTCCCACCAAGAAGATTCCCGTCTTCAACTTTGAGGTTCCGACCGAGTTGCCGGGTGTAGACCCCAAGATTCTCGACCCCCGCGACACCTATGCAGATGCATCGGAGTGGAACGCAAAGGCAGAGGATTTGGCAGGCCGCTTCATAAAGAACTTCGGCAAGTATACCACAAACGAGGCCGGTAAGGCACTCGTTGAGGCCGGTCCGAAACTCTAATCGGCAGGATATCTTCAAACAAAAAGCCGTCGGTTCGACCGACGGCTTTTTGTTTGCGGTAATGATGCCAGAAATGGTCTTTTCTCCTGCTACGTCTCTTGTCGCCGCGCCCCTACACCACCAACGGGCGCGGCGGCACCTCGGCGAAGTGCATTTATTATCTTTTCTATTTCATAAAAAAGCGGCGTCCCTGTTATCAGGACACCGCAACTGTTATATATTGTCTGTCATGCAGCGCATTTACGCCGTAACAGGTGGCTTGCGTTTTCGGCGGGCGGCACTCTTGGCTGCCCCTTTGGCCTCGAGCGCCTTGTCAATCTCTATATTAAAGTCCGACAGGACATTCATATAGTTGATAAATGCCTCATACGACGAGCCGTATGGATTGAAATATGCGTGTACATCACCATCCGACAGCCATTTGGTAGCCATATAATAGAAGTGGTCCGAGGTCTGCATAAAGCGCCACACATAGTCAAAATCAGAGTTCTTCAACGCCTTAATCTTATCCTTTAGCGCATAGAGTTTCGAGAAGGCCTCGTTCTGCAACTCATTGCCGAGCCATGCCGTGATATCTCTCTCCTCGTCGGCCCACGACATCACATGAGGGCAGTGCAGAACAGACACCGGCTGGTGCTTTTCGGCTGCACTCGTAACGGTATCGAACTCCATATCGCCGTACGCGAGGATAGCAGCAGGCAGAGCCTTGAAGAAGTCGAGGATACCCGTAGAGGCTTTTTGATGCTCGCCGAACGTCTCGTAATCCATAAACAAATTGATAACCTCTCCATTCTCTGCCGAGAGCCACGACGCATATTTCTCTGCCGAAAGCGGATATTCGCTCCATCCCTGATTCGAGAAACGGAATGCTATATCGTCCGAGAGTTTGTAGTTGCGCAGCAGCAGACGCAGGCGCTGCTCTGCAGCATCGACATATACGAAGTCGGGCGACTTCCAGCCCAGCACATGTTTTGCACCCTCGGCAAGCATCACGCGGAAGCCCATATCAGACACGGTCGCAGCAATAGCATCGGAGTATATCAACTCGGTATTGCGGAATGCCGTCGGCTTTTGTCCGAACTCCTTGCGTATCATAGCCGTATGCAGTTTCACCTGGTCGATGAAATCCTCCTTTGACGAGAGTGCTGCAAGCGAATGCGAATAGGTCTCGGCCAAAAACTCGACATAGCCGGTATCCGCCAACGCCCTGAACGACTCCAATACCTCGGGTGCGTAGGCCTTGAACTGCTCGACAGCCGTACCTGTTATGGAGAATGAGCAGCGGAAGCGGCCCTTATTCTCACGCAGGAGTTTGAGCAGCAGCGCATTCATCGGCAGATAGCACTGACGTGCTACCTTCTGCATAATGGAGCGGTTCGACAAATCGTCGAGATAGTTGTGGTCCTTGCCCATATTGAAGAAACGGTAGGTCTTCAATCTCCAGGGCTGGTGTACTTGAAAATAGAAACAAACGGTTTTCATATCTTCGTCCTCTGATGGATATAATCTACTTATTGTTGTCTATAACTTCCTGATAGACCTTTTTAATCTTTGCCGCAGCGTTGTTCCATTTGAGTCCCGTAACCTCCTCGAGACCCTTCTTCGAGAACATCTGCGACAGCGCGGGATAGTTTATAAGACCATATATGGCGTCGGCCATAGCATCCACATCCCAGTAATCGACCTTTATGGCGTAGTCCAGAACCTCTGCGACGCCGCTCTGTTTCGAGATGATTACAGGTACGTTGGAACGCATCGCCTCGAGAGGCGAGATACCGAAAGGCTCCGACACCGACGGCATTATATATACATCCGAGAGTTGGAACATACGGTGTACATCCTCTCCGCGCAGGAATCCCGTGAAATGGAACCTGTCGGCGATACCCATACGCGCCACACGGCGTATCACATGGTTCATCATATCGCCCGAGCCTGCCATGACGAAGCGCACATTCGGTACACGTTTAAGCACCTTGGCTGCCGCCTCGACAAAGTAGTCGGGACCCTTCTGATAGGTGATACGACCCAGGAATGTTACAATCTTATCATCTACGCCGCGCTCGGGAACGCTCTCATCGGCATTCTCGGCAAAGCGCACGGCATTATGCACCGTAACGACCTTGTCTGCCGGCACGCCGTACTTTTCGATAACTATCTTGCGCGTGAGATTCGACACGGCTATAACCTTGTCGGCAGCGTGCATTCCGGCACGCTCTATCGAGTATGTCTGCGTATTGATATTCTCGCCGCTGCGGTCGTACTCCGTAGCGTGCATATGCACCACAAGCGGTTTGCCGGAGACCCTCTTGGCCGCGATGCCGGCAAAATATGTAAGCCAGTCGTGAGCGTGAATCACGTCGAACTGACCCTCGAGATTGCGCGCCACCTGCGCCGCGACAACGGCATAACGCGCCACCTCCTCCATAAGATTGGCGCCGTACTTTCCCGAAAAAGTATATCTTCGGCTCCATATATCGTTAGTCTGCCAACGCTTCTCGCCCGTTTTGACATACTCATCATGGTAGGATGCGAACTCCTCGGGAGAGATATAGGGAACCATATTGGAGTCGATATGCACGAATGATATCTTCTTCATTATATCATCCGCGCCACCGGCCACATCGCCGAAAACAGTCTCGACATCGCTCGCGCTGACAACATCCACAAAGCGCTCGTCCTCATCACCCGAGGCACGCGGCATAACGAATGTTACATCAACATCGTTGCGAGCCAGACCGCGCGTCATTCCGTAACACGCGGTACCCAAACCTCCGGCTATATGCGGCGGAAACTCCCAACCGAACATCAAAACTCTCATCGTTTGCTCATTTTTTCCGTTTTCTTAACATTGGAACGCAACCTCTTCTCTTTGCCGCAGCGCTCCGTCATCTCACATATCTGCAACAAAGCACCCACGCTGAGTGCAGACGACAGCGCTCCACGACCTCTGAATGGCGGGTCTGCCTCGAAATACTCCGATACCGAACCTATGCAGCGTGTCTGAATCTCATCCTCGAAAAGGGCGATAAACTCTCGTGCGACATCTGCAAAAGCCGCACCGCGAAGACGAAATCCTGTGCGAATATAGAAAATCATAGGCCAAATCCATACCGAACCGCACACCCGGGCCAACTCCTGCGAGCGGTGATTGTCGCCGGAACCGGAATCGTAGGCCGGATTGCGCGGAGAGAGTGAACGCAGACCTCTGCGTGTAAGCAGATGCTGACGCGCCGTGAGCATCACATCCACAATCTTCTCCTCATCGAGCATCGTATAGTCCAAGCCGCAGGCAACCACCATATTGGGACGTATCGAGTGGTCCTGACCCTTTTCATCCACATAGTCTGCAAGGTGCGACTCTGTGGTGAGGGTGAATTTTTCGACAAATGACTTTTTCGTCAGTTCCGGCACAGGTTTCCAGCGCGACACGAACTCCTTGTCGCCGTACTTTGCCGCCAGTGCCAAAGTATAGCAGACGGCGTTATACCACAGAGCGTTTATCTCTACGGCATAGCCTCTGCGCGGCGCGAGAGGGCGACCGTCAAGTTCGACATTCATCCACGTAAGAGCCTTGTCGGCGCACGACGCCCATATAAGTCCGTTGTCGTGCAGCACTACCCTACCGTCAAAACCGCGACGGTAAGCCTCCAGAATCGCCTTCATAGTATCTCCGTAGAGATACCATATCCGCTCCGCTCCGATATGTTTTTCCAGGTTCTGAAGCGTCCAGAAGAACCACAGAGGTGCATCCGCCTCATTGCGGGCCGAAGCGCTGCCGGCGAAGTCGCCGTTGTGCATATCCCTTATCATCGTCGCGAGAATCTCCATGCAATCCTCCTTGTAGCCCTGCTCGAGCGTTATGCCGGGAAGAGCGATAAAGGTCGTACGGCCGTCTGTACCCGACCATGGGTAGCCGGCAATCATCTCGGTACGGTTATGGGGACGGCGTATGACGAACTGACGGGCCGAATGGTGCAGACAACTCAGAAAATCAATCTTGTGCGTGCGTCGTGCGAGCGATGCCTCATAGAACTCCGTTATGCTTCCGCATGAAGACATCTCCTCGGTCGAGGCCGAGAAGATAATATCCTCGCCCTGCTGAAGTTCAACCTCGAAATAGCCCGTCGTCATCAAATCCTCATAGCCCTCATATCCGCGCATCAACTCCTTGGTATACTCGAAGTTATAGTACCAGTCGGGAGCAGGCATAAACTCCGCATCCTCGCGCGAAGTCTGGAGGTAGAGCCAGGGATAGGTGTCGTAAAGACGGCACTTGACGCCGCACGGCACGGGATATGAACGACCGTTAGCCTCCATATTGGCGTGCGTGAGCGTATGCTTGTCGCGAAATGCGAAGAACGGGCGCAGGCGCAACTTGACCGGCGAATTGGCCTCGACAAGCGTGTAACGTATCATAAGTTGAGTACGCTTGTGAATCCACAGCAACTCCTTGCGCAATATGACACCGCCCACACGATATGTTATCGTCGGACACGGCGTATACTTAAAATCCGTGATATACTTGTGTCCGCGAGGCTCGTATACGCCACGAAAGCGGTGCAGGGCCAGGTTGAACGACTGGTCGTGCTGCACTATCGTCTCATCGAGCGACGAGAGCAGAATGCTGGTGCGGTCGCTATCGTCTATGGGGGCCACCATCAGACCGTGATACTTGCGCGTATTACAGCAGACGATTGTCGTACTCATATACCCTCCGCGACGGTCCGTAGCCAGCATCTCGCGCTGCAACGAATACTCGAGGTTGCCCAACTCATCTTTGTCGAATGTAAGTGCCGACATATTCTCTTGTTTTTTCTGTTTTGTACAGACGTTTCCCGCCTTTAGTGTGAAATTACAAAAAGTTTTTACGACTTACAACTTTTTTGTCATCTTTTTGCTCTGCCGAGGATTACGCCCATTTCACAAGAGCGAAATCCATACGGTGCGGCAGACGTGCGTTGCGCGGGAAAATACGCAGCGCCATATCGAACATACCAGTACGCTCCGGCACATAGTTGAGTGTATATGTAACCATACTTCCGAGCGACTTCTCGGGCTGCAGTTCGACCGACGTAACCACATTGGCACCGCGACCGAACTCTATCTGCTTGGCGATAACGAGTTCCACACCTATATCCGAAGGCTGAAGGTTGGCTATATCCAGAGTAACCTCGAAACGGTACTCCTCACCCACCATGACGGCCTCCGTATCGATATGCGGACGCACTACATTCACCAACTTCACATTATCCCACGCAGCCGATACCTTGCGCTTCCACGCAGCAATCTCGCGAGCCTCGATATAGTTGTCGGCCGTAAGAGCGTGTTTGCGTGCGCGCAACTTGTTATAGAATCGCTCCTCGTAGTCGATAAGCATACGGTTTGTCGTGAAGTTCGACGCCACGTCGGCAACGCACTTCTTGACAGATGTCAGCCAGTCGTGAGGGATACCGTCCTCACCGCGCGAGTAGTAGAGCGGTGCTATCTGTTCCTCGATGGTATTGTATATCATCTCGGCATCCAGTTCATCCTGGAAGTGCTGGTCATCGAAGGTGCGCTCCATAGGCAGCATCCAGCCTGCTCCCTCCTTGTAACCCTCAACCCACCAACCGTCGAGAACCGAGAACTGAAGCACGCCGTTCATCACGCACTTCTCACCCGAAGTACCCGATGCCTCCAAAGGACGTGTCGGCGTATTGAGCCATACATCCACACCCTGAACCATACGGCGGGCAAGTTCCATATCGTAGTTTTGCAGGAATATTATCTTACCCGCGAACTCGGGCATCGACGACACCTCGACGATACGTTTGATAAGGTCCTGACCCGGTCTGTCGTTGGGATGCGCCTTGCCGGCAAAGACAAACTGCACGGGGCGCTCCTTGTTATTCACGATAGCCGACAGACGCTCAAGGTTGGTAAAGAGCAGATATGCACGCTTGTAGGTTGCAAAACGGCGTGCAAAGCCTATCGTAAGCACCTCGGGACGTATGCCGTCGAGTATCTTCACCATCTGGCGGGGCGACTCGAGCCTTACCTGCTCCGGGTCGCTGTATCGCGCACGGATAGTAGACACCAGACGCTTCTTGAGTTTCATTCGCTCATCCCACAGCACTTCGTCGGGTATATTGAAGACCTTTTGCCACTGCGGTATATCGTATGTATGCCCTTCGAAGCCTCCGGGGAAATATTTTGAATAGAGTCTCCTTAAATTCGACGCCGTCCAGGTCGGGAAGTGTACTCCGTTGGTTACATATCCTATATGCAGTTCGTTCTTGAAGTATCCGGGCCACATATTACCCAAAATATCTTTCGACACCTCACCGTGCAGCCACGACACGCCATTGACCTCCTGCGAGAGGTTGCAGGCCAGAACCGACATCGAGAACTTCTGGTTGGGGTCGTTGGGATTGGTTTTGCCCAGGTTAATAAACTGCTCCCACGTTATCTTCAGCACATCGGGATAGTGGGCCATATACTGGCGTATCATAGACTCGGGGAACGCATCGTGTCCTGCCGGCACCGGCGTGTGGGTCGTAAAGAGCGACGAGGAGCGTATAACCTCCAGCGCCTCCGAGAAAGAGAGTCCCTCGCGGTGGATGAGATTGCGTATGCGCTCCAAACCGATAAAGGCCGCATGTCCCTCATTGCAGTGGTATACATCCTGCTTGATACCCATCTTGACCAACGCACGGATACCGCCCACGCCCAACAGCAGTTCCTGCTTGAGACGGTTCTCCCAGTCGCCGCCGTAGAGGTGGTGCGTAACCTGACGGTCTTCGGGCAGATTGGCCTCGTAGTCGGTGTCGAGCAGGAACAAATCGGTACGTCCCACCTGACACTTCCACACACGCGCCGAGAGAGTACGGCCCGGGAAGGCTATCTGTATCGTAACCCAACTGCCGTCATCATCGCGCACGGGCGAAATAGGCAGTTTGTAGAAATTCTGTGCCTCATACGTTACCTCCTGAGCGCCCTGCGACGAGAGACGCTGCGTGAAATATCCGTAACGGTAGAGAAGACCGACGGCAACCATAGGCACATTCTTGTCCGACGCCTCCTTCAGATAGTCGCCGGCCAATATACCCAGACCTCCCGAGTAGATTTTAAGCGATGCGTGAAGTCCGTACTCCATCGAGAAGTATGCGATACGCGCACTCTCGGGGTCGGGTTTCTCGGACATATACTCACGATATGCGGCATAGACCGTATCGAGCATACCGAGGAAAGTCGTGTCTTTCTCCAGTTCACGCAGGCGCTGAACCGAGAGTTTGTCAAGCAGCACTATCGGGTTGCGGCCCGTCTCGAGCCAGAGTTCGGGTTCGGCGTACTCGAACAGTTCCGTACAGCCGGCATTCCAGCACCACCACAGGTTATGCGAAAGTTCTTCCAATGCGTGCAGACGCTCCGGAAGGCTCTTTTCTATCATCACGCGCTGCCACGTCGGGCGCTCCGAGATAAGTTGCTGGCGCACGAAATTAATCTGCTCGCCCGACGACCCGCCATCCTCCAAAAGGGCGCGGTTGGTACGGGCTATGGAGTTCTCCACGGCTGCCGAATATGCCTCACGGTACATCTCGAACATCTCGCTCCACAACGCCTTTTGCGATATCTCAAGCGCTGCCGCCCGGCACTCGGCTACAGTCTGCTCGTCGGCCGACGCATAGCGCAGTATGGTATCTGCCACATCCATTGCAGCCTCGGCATCGTTATGGTCGTCGCGACGGATAACCTCGACGCCCTTGCTGCCTCCCTGCGCCTCGACCCACGCTCCGAAACCTGCAAGCGTGGAGGTTACCGTAGGTACAGAGAAGGCGGTAGACTCCAGCGGAGTATATCCCCAAGGCTCATAGTAGGATGCGAAAACGGTCAAATCCATTCCGGCAAGCATCTCATAGTAACTCTTGTTGAAGATGCCGTCTCTGCCATTGAGATAGGTCGGTACGAATATAACCTTTACCTTCGAATCCGCGCGGTCCAGAACGCTGCCGTTGATGGTCTGCGCAATGGGGTCCCACTGAATATTCTCAAGCGTATGGGTCGTATATCTATAACAGCCTGTATCTATCGGGCAAGCGGCATCTTTCAGATGTGCCTGCAAATCGGCACGCGGCCCCGTTGTCGCAGCCGGAACCATAATATATACCAATACCTCGCGCTGCAAACGGTCTGACTGCTCTACCTGCTTGAGGGCATCGAGCAGAATATCGAGTCCCTTGTTGCGGAACTCATAACGACCGCTCGTACCGACTATAAGAGGCTCGCTGCCGAACTTATATCCCAAGCACGCCTCGGCGACCTCTATCATGCTCTTACGCGCAGCCTCGCGCTTTGCCTTCCATTCGGCACCCTTCCACACGAAGTCGTCCTCAAAGCCATTGGGCGTTACGGCATCGGGTCTGCGGCCCAGCATACGCTCACACTCATCGGCCGTAATATCGCTTACCGTAAGGAACATATCGTGATGTCCGGCAGCAATCTTCTCAAGCGAGTGCTTCGACACCACGCCCAACTGATGCGAAAGTTCATCGGGATTGAAGCGCGTATTTTCATCATAGAGCGGCAGGCGGTTGCCGGCGATGCAGCGACCCATAACCGTTGCGTGGGTTGTAAATACGGTTGCTATATAGGGGGCATATTCACGCAGGTAGAGACCGCCCGAAGCAGTCATCCATTCGTGGAAATGCGCTGCAACCTTGTCGGTCGAAGAGCAGAATGTATCTACAAACGACTTGATAAGCATTCCGGCAGCACGTCCGAAGAGCAGCGGTTCAATATAATCCCACTGTCCCGATATGGAGTCCACCTTGTATGTCTCCCACAATTTGGCCAGAATCTCGTCCTTATGAGAGAAGAGCGACGTAAAGTCGGCGAGAACGGCTATGGGCGAACCCTCTATCTTCCACCGTCCTATACGCACTCGCAAGCCCTCCTCATACAAAGCCATACGCCACTGCTTGAGCAGATTGGCATCCTCTTCAAACTCCGGATTGGCGTTCTCTCCGGCCAAATCTGGACCTACGACTATATATTTATCGCCATAGCAGGCATTGACGCTCTTGGCCTTGGTAGCGATAACGGTGTGGATACCGCCAACTTTGTTGCATATCTCCCAACTCACCTCAAAGAGATAGTCAGGCATAAATGTACTCTTACTCATATATTGAAACTTAATTTTTTTCTCGATTTACATCTTGCACTTCGACGCCGCAAAAATAATACTTCCAAACGGATTTTCAATCCTCAAACCATTATTTAATAAAAAAATTTAATAATAATTTAACATTATACTTCAAAGAGACGCTCTATGACCGCATCGGAGATGAGCATACGCTCCGGAAGTATGCGTATACGGCTCCCCTCAACGACAACTCCGAGAGGTTCCATCTGCAAGGCTTCGGTCTTGAGGCGTGCGGCTCTATCGCCGCCGAAAATCATCTCCACACGCTCCGTATCCAACCCCTCGGCACAACGCAGAGAGGTCATAACCATCTCGTTAAACCTGTCGCGCTCGCTCAGCATCTCCGTCTCGTAACGGCGGCGCACGGCATACTCCTCGGGTCTTTGCACGCACCAGCGGCGGCACTCGCCGTTAAAAGAGTGCGCACCCGGGCCTATGCCTATGTACTGCACACCCTGCCAGTAAGCCGAATTATGCCGCGCACGAAATCCGGCACGGGCATAGTTCGACACCTCGTAATGCTCAAAGCCTGCACCCGTAAGCATATCGTGTACCATACGGAACTCCCTATCGCTCTGCTCATCATCCACCCGGCGCAACTCGCCGCGAGACTCCATGCGGGCAAAACGGGTAGAGGGTTCGATTGTCAAATGGTATGCCGAAATATGAGTAACATCCAACGACAGAATCCCCTCAAGCGTTCTGCGCAGAACATCCGTTCCATAGCCGTCGATACCGAATATTACATCGGCCGTGATATTCTCTATGCCTGCATCCTGCAACCGTTTCACGGCATCCACTGCCTCCGCAGCCGTATGGCGGCGGTTCATCATACGCAGTACCCTGTCATCAAGGGATTGTATACCGATACTAACACGGTCGATATCGGTCGCACGCAGGGCCGATACATATTGTTTATCTATATCATCGGGATTGACCTCGACAGTCATCTCATCGAGGTCGGTGAAACCGTATATGCGCGAGGCGGTATCGGCAAGTTGCTGCAGCAGCGACGGGTGCAGCAGAGACGGCGTGCCGCCGCCGAAGTAGAGTGTATTTATCTTTTTATCCGACAGGAAACCATCCGTTTCTCTCAACTCGTCGTGCATAGCCGCCACGACAGCATCCGCGCAGCGCAAATCTGCCGACTTATGAAAATCGCAATATGCACATATGCGTTTACAGAACGGTATATGGAAATACAAAGCCGACATAGTCATACAAATATAATCATTTGTATTCAGTTCAGCAATAGGAAAAAGCAAAAAAAGCGACGAAACAGAAGTTCCGTCGCATATTCAGGACTGAAATGACTTTACGGGGCGTCCTTCCCCCTTCGCTCCATACTTTTGAGTGCCTGACCTTGAGGATGGCCTCCTCTTTCAGTGCGGCAGAACCGCCGACCCGACTTCATTCGGGCCTCGCACCCCTCTCCGGTTATTAGAGGGCGTTTGCGTGGAGCTGAACAGCGCTCTTGAGGTTAGCCGCCTTGTTCTTGTGGATGATGTTGCACTTTGCAAGTTTATCCAACATTGCGGTAACCTTCGGCAGCAGAGCCTCGGCAGCACTCTTCTCGGTGGTGTTGCGCAAAGCCTTCAGCGCATTGCGGGTCGTCTTGTGATAGAGACGGTTGTGCGCACGCTTGGTTGCCGTCTGGCGTATTCTCTTCTTCGAAGACTTATGATTTGCCATAGTTTTATTTTAATTTTTCAATTATTTCTATTTCCTTATCTCATTGCAGGACAGTAATATACCCACCCCTCTAATGTGTAGCCCATAGGAGAATCGAACTCCTCTTTCAAGAATGAAAATCTTGCGTCCTAACCGATAGACGAATGGGCCTCTACCACTATTTCATCCGATACTTCGGGACGATTTAGCGGGGCAAAGGTAAGTTATTTTTTTGAAATAACAAGCAAATAGCAAAAAAATATTTTACTTAAAGCCCTGCGCCTTGAGTGTTATCTCCGAGCCGTCGGGAGTAACCATCACCGCGCCCTTGCTCTCGGAGGTGATATGACCTATAACATCTATACCTCCCACCTCGGCTATACGGTCGCGCAACCCGAGCGGCACAGTAAAGAGCAGTTCATGGTCCTCACCGCCGTTGAGAGCCGCCACGACAGGGTCGAAGTGCATCTCCTCGCAGAGAGCATAGGTCTGACGCGCAATGGGTATGCGGTCCAGATAAATACGCGCGCCGCAGTGGGACGAACGACATATCTGCATAAGGTCGCTGGCGAGACCGTCCGATATATCTATCATCGACGTCGGCACGAGGTTCGCTTCGGCAAGCGACTCGACAACATCCTTGCGCGCACGTGGCTTGAGGTACTTCTCCAAAAGATACTCATAGCCTGCGAACTGCGGCTCGGGATTGTCCATACCCTCCAAGACCTGCTTCTCCCTCTCGAGCAGCCGCAAGCCCATATATGCCGCACCCAGGTTACCCGTAATACATATAAGGTCGTTCTCTTTGGCACCCGAGCGATAGGTTATCTTCTCCTTGGAGGCACGCCCTTCGGCCGTAACAGAGACCGACAGTCCCGTTATCGAGGCCGCCATATCGCCGCCTGCAAGGTCTACGCCCAACTCGCCGCAGGCGATACGCACACCCTCATAGAACGCCTCCAAAGCCTCGACGGAGAACTTCGACGAGACACCCAACGCCAACATTATACGCTCGGGCAGAGCATTCATCGCCAGAATATCGCTCACGCCCACAGTAACCGTCTTATATCCGAGATGCTTAAGCGGGAAGTAGGTCAAATCGAAATTAACCCCCTCGAGTAGCATATCTGTCGAGAGCAAAAGAGCCTTTCCGTTACCAATATCGCTTACCGAGGCATCGTCGCCCTCGGCACAAAGGGTTGTCGGCTGTACATTTTCAAACTCTTTTACCAGACGGTCTATAAGGGCGAACTCGCCCAAACTGGATATTTCGGTGCATTTTTCTTTAGCCATATTACGCTGATATTATTCGTAGACGATGCAAAATTAACAAAAAATCGCGACAAATAGCGACGGGAAACAAATAACGATTATCTTTGCGGTCGCAATAATTGTTTGATTCAAATGTTAAACATAGTGTTATTCGGCGCGCCCGGGTGCGGCAAGGGTACGCAGGCCGCCATGCTTAAAGAGCGATACGGACTCAGCCACGTATCTACAGGTGAGATTATACGCAACGAGATACGTCTCGGCACCGCGCTGGGACAACAGGTGCAGCACTGCATAGAACTCGGGCAACTTGCACCCGACGAGGTCGTTACAGGCATCGTGGAGAACTATGTTGCAGAGCATCGCGACTGCGCAGGCAATATCTTCGACGGCTTCCCGCGCACCACAAATCAGGCGGTGTGCTTCGATGCGCTTCTTGCAAAGCAGGGACTGAAGGTCGATGTGATGATATATATGGATGTTCCGGAGGAGGAACTCGTGCAGCGCATACTGCTTCGCGGCAAGGATTCGGGACGTGCCGATGACGCCTCGGAGGATGTTATACGCAACCGCATAGAGACCTACCGCAAGCAGACAGCCATTGTCGCCGACCACTACTCCGCACAGGGCAAGTACGAGGCGGTGAACGGTCTCGGGACAATAGACGAGGTCTTCGAGCGTCTGTGCAGCGTCATCGACCGGCATATATAATATATGTACATTTCACACTTTATCCGCTTATAATTTGCAGATTGCGAAATTTTACTTATATTTGCGCCCGCAAATAATCCCGCCGCAGGTGCCTTATGCCTGTCAAACAGGCAAATGTGTATGCAAAAGAGGTTTGGGATTACAGGCAAAAAAACTTTATAAAAAACTAAATTAAAAGTAGTTATGAACAATTACGAAACCGTTTTCATTGTTACGCCGGTGCTGTCTGATGCTCAGGTAGCCGAGGTGCGCGACAAATTCCAGGGTGTTATCACCGAAAACGGCGGTCATATTGTGAATGTCGAGAACTGGGGCCTCAAAAAGCTCGCCTATCCCATTCAGAAAAAGACCTCCGGTTTCTACTTCCTGGTAGAGTTCACAGGCGAAGGCAGCCTTATCAACACGCTCGAAACGCAGTATCGCCGCGACGAGCGCATTATCCGTTTCTTAACTTTCAAACAGGACAAGTACGCCGTTGAATACTCGGCAAAGCGTCGCGCTAAACTTGCCGAAAAATCCAAGGAGGAATAAACTATGGCACAGGAAAACAACGCACAGGCAGGCGAACTCCGCTACCTCAACCCCGTATCGGTGGACGTCAAGAAAAAGAAGTATTGCCGCTTTAAGAAACTCGGTATCAAATACGTAGACTACAAGGACGGCGAATTTTTGAAGAAGTTCCTCAACGAGCAGGGCAAAATCCTGCCCCGTCGTCTTACCGGAACATCGCAGAAGTTCCAGAAAAAGGTGGCTCAAGCCGTAAAACGCGCACGTCATCTGGCTATTCTGCCTTTCGTAACCGACTGTATGAAATAAAAACGAGGAGGAGTGAATTATGGAAGTTATTCTGATTAAAGACATCGAGAATTTGGGCTACGCAAACGATATCGTAAACGTAAAGCCCGGCTATGCCAACAACTACCTGATTCCTCAGGGCTTTGCCAAGGCGGCTACCGCTTCGGCAAAGAAGGTCCTCGCAGAGAATCTCAAACAGCGCGCACACAAGGATGCAAAGATATTGGCCGACGCACAGACTTTGGCCGAGAAGATATCCAACCTGCCGCTGACCTTCACGGTGAAGGCCGAGGATGGCAAAATCTTCGGTGCCATCACCTCGTCGGATATCGCCGAGGCACTGGCTGCCAAAGGCGTGAATGTTGACCGCAAGAACGTAACCGTCGAGGCTGTCAAGACCGTCGGCGAGTACGAGGCTACTGTCAAACTGCACCGCGAGGTTAAGGCTGTCGTTAAGTTCTCGGTCGCTGCCGAGGAATAAAGGGGCCAATCAGGAGGCCAATCAGGGGAGAGGCAACCAAAGAGTGCCAACCAAAGGGTGCCAATGGGTGTTAAATAGATGCCAATAGGTGCCAATAGGTGTTAAAGCACCTGCGGTTAATACCGCAGGTGCTTTTATTATGGTAACGATGTCAAATAATTGCACCTCTTTGAGGTGCTGCGGCGCCCCCAAGGGGGGGGGCTGGGGCGCCGCAAAAAATTGATATCATTAAGCAAAAACGCCTTCGGTTTTCAACCGAAGGCGTTGATTAAAATGTCTTGCACCAACCGAAGATGACGTGCTTTAGCGTTGCTAACTAATAACTACGAGCGAATAGCACTCTCCTGTGCGACGGTTTTCCGGTAAAGATACAAGTACCCTCCTCATCCTCGGCATCCAAAGGTATGCAGCGGATCGTCGCCTTGGTCGCCTCCTTGATTGCAACCTCGGTCTCTACCGTGCCGTCCCAATGCGCCGAGATAAAGCCGCCCTTCTCGTCGAGCGTCTTAACGAACTCATCCCACGTATCGACGCGCGTTATCATCGAGTCGCGGAACGACCTCGCCTTCTCGTAGATATTATGCTGTATCTCATCCAAAAGCGCTTCGATTCTCTCTGCAAGACCCTCCTGCGATACAACCTCCTTGGTGAGAGTATCGCGACGCGCAAGTTCGATAGTACCGTTCTCCATATCGCGCGGGCCGAGAGCCAGACGTACAGGCACGCCCTTCAACTCATACTCGGCAAATTTGAATCCCGAGCGTACATTGTCGCGGTCATCGACCTTCACGCTGATACCCTTCGCCTTGAGTTCGGCAGCGATGGCATCGAGGCGTGCAGTCATAACCTTGAGTTGGTCGTCGCCTTTGTATATAGGCACCATAACGACCTGAACAGGTGCGAGTTTCGGAGGCAATACAAGACCATTGTTGTCGGAGTGCGACATTATGAGCGCACCCATAAGGCGTGTAGATACGCCCCATGACGAAGCCCATACATACTCCAGTTTGCCGTCGCGGTCCACATATTTCACATCAAAAGCCTTGGCGAAGTTCTGACCGAGGAAGTGCGACGTACCGCTCTGCAACGCCTTGCCATCCTGCATCAGAGCCTCGATGGTATATGTATCTTCGGCGCCTGCGAAGCGCTCGTTGGGAGACTTGCGCCCTACGATAACCGGCAGAGCCATCCAGTCGCGGGCGAAAGCCTCGTATACGTGTACCATCTTCTCCGCCTCTGCGACAGCCTCCTCACGTGTGGCATGTGCCGTATGACCCTCCTGCCAGAGGAACTCGGCCGTGCGCAGGAACAGACGCGTACGCATCTCCCAGCGCACCACATTTGCCCACTGGTTGCAGAGTATGGGCAGGTCGCGATAGGACTGTATCCAGTTTTTGTATGTATTCCATATAATTGTCTCGGATGTAGGACGGACAATAAGTTCCTCCTCGAGACGTGCATCGGGGTCTACTACTACCCCTTTGCCCTCGGGGTCGTTCTTCAGACGGTAGTGCGTAACCACTGCGCACTCCTTGGCGAAGCCCTCCACGTGGCTTGCCTCGCGAGAGAAGAATGATTTGGGGATAAAGAGCGGAAAATATGCGTTTTGGTGTCCCGTATCTTTGAACATTTTGTCCAGCACCGACTGCATCTTCTCCCATATAGCATAGCCGTAGGGTTTGATTACCATACAGCCTCGCACAGCCGAATTTTCGGCCAGACCGGCCTTTACTACCAGTTCGTTGTACCACTGCGAATAGTTATCATCCGCCTTGGTTAAATCCTTGAGTTCTACTGCCATAAAATTACCTTTGCAATTTGATTGCAAAGGTAAGGTTTTAATGCGTAATAAACAATTTTTTTCGCGAGAGGTTATACATTCCCGCCTCCGTGCGCGTCAGAAACGCAAGCCGAGAGTCATAACGATATTGTGCCTATGCAGTTTTGTCGTATAGTCGCCGCTGTAATCGTCGAGCCACGTCCCGTCAGACTCGCCCACCATATCGGTAGCATAGAAGAGTTTTGCAGTAGTCTGCTTTTGCGTCAGATACTGGTATGCCAGGTCGATGTAGAACGAGCGGCCGAGGAGGAATCCCAAACCTGCCGAACAATACTGCGTGCGGTATGTTACAGGCGACGAGTATATGAGTTTGTGGTTGCGAAGCATGGAGCCGGTAACGCCATATCCTGCACGCAGCGACACCGCATATCCGAGTTTCAACTCGGCTCCTATGCGCAACGTATTAGCCCCCTTGAAGTTCTCGCGGAAGAAATCCTTATATATTCCGCGACCGACAGGCGTGCGTCCGGTGCGTATGCCGTTATACCAGTCGCGCTCATAATCGACCGATATTATAGCCCTGTTGCCGAATGTGTAAGATGCGCCCAGAAGCAGTCTGGCAGGTGTACGGAAATTCCAACTGTTGGAGCCGTAATCCTTCAGCACATCGGTAGAAGCCTCGGGGTCGATAAGATAACGACCGACCGCATTGTCATAGATTTGCGACACCATAGCGCCCTGATACTTGAAATCGAGGCTGTACCATGTCGGCGTATGCACCGCAACACCTATGCGCA
Organism: Alistipes sp.; assembly: GCA_022511295.1. Taxonomy (GTDB): domain Bacteria; phylum Bacteroidota; class Bacteroidia; order Bacteroidales; family Rikenellaceae; genus Alistipes. The sequence continues at coordinate 17,667 of JAFLRT010000032.1, forward strand.
GCGCAGGAATGGGACGATATGTAAGACCTGCCTTGAAATTGACACCCGTACCGTTCACAATCGAGGTCTGCTCATAGTTGAACCAGTCGAGTTGCCACCCGGCAGGCTCATCACCCTGTGCATAGGAGTACTCCTCGCCGTAGTATATATCCCGACGCTGATGCAGACTCTGAATGCCGAGCGTAAAACCTACATATAACTTGTTGTTGATATTCAGACCGCCGGAGAAGTCATACTCCCCTATCGAACCGCGACTGTCGATAGTCATAAACTGGTCTACGGAGGGATTGTAACCGTATGCATCGGGCTGCCACTGACCATAGGGGTCATCGACCAATCCGCATTTATATCCAAGCGCCGCACCCCAATAGGTAGGGTCGATATTCCACCAACTGAAATTGGGATTCTCGCCTGCGCTAAGGTCGTATGAAGTGTATCGGCTGTCGGCAAGCTGACGCGCAAAGACACCCGAAAGACTCGACGCATTATCCCCGCGCGAGAACGATGTACGGTAGTTGAAATCCGCAAGTCGGTTGTATCCGAATCCCACATTCACCGCCAGCACGCCACGCGAACCCTCGTATGCCTTGAAGACGATGCCGAAATCGGCTACCGAGAAACGCGTATGGCGACTGCCTCCGTCAAACTCCTTCGTACCCTCCGTAATGGTCTTGGTAACACCTATCATTGGCGTAAATGTTACATCATTGCTCAGGTACATACCCATACCGGCAGGATTGACGCTCATCGACGACATATCGGCTCCGAGCGAGGTAACGGCACCGCCCATAGCCATCGAGCGCGCCGTACCGAAGTTATGCGATACGTTGGAATAGTTGAACAAATCCATAGCCGTAATGGCATTGGGGTCGATAATGATACCGCCCGTATCCCAGCGCTGCTGTGCCGAAAGCGTGCCGGCACAAAGCAGAGCAAACGTCAAAACCGAAACTATCTTTTTCATATCACAACGTATTGTATCAAGTTTTTAATAATGTTATTCAGAGTCGATGTTGGTGTGTCTCTACCAACAGATGATTCCTCCGCTATTCGTGCGTGCGCTGCCCTATTTCACATTTCTCAATGGCAAAATCATTACAACTCCTACAATAATTGTGCAAGGGCTATCGTCCTATCGAGTTTCCGCGTCCGGTGCTTCCACCACTGCTGCCGCGACTGCCTGACGAGATGCCGCTTCCACCGCTGCGATTGCCCGAGGATGAACTGCTGCTGCCGCTGCGACTGCCCGAGGATGAACTGCTGCCGCCGAAGAAAGACGACGAGCCGCTGCGCCGCGTATTTACCGAACTGCCACTGCCGCTACTGCTGCTGCCTCGGTTTACATTGGGCGCAGTCGAAGGACGCGAGGTGCCAGACGAAGCCGGGGAGCCGGAACTGCTGCCAGGACGGTATACACCCGAACCGCTGACGGTTCCCTGCGAGGTGCGTGAGCCGTAACTCTTGCCTGACGAGGGCGATGTGTACATAGGACGGTTTACGATATCCTGCCTGGGCGGACGCCCGGATGACGATGGACCGCCGTACGATGGTCTGTGCGATGGCGAGGGAGCATACGCATATGGCGGACGGTAGTGTCCGGGACCCCAACCGTGATTCCAGTTCCAGCCGTAGCCGTAACCCCACCAGGGATTGTGATAACACATACCCCAGTTCCAGTCATACCACGAATAGTGCGGATATCCCCACCACGAACTGTAATAATATGGCCTGTTCCAGCCGTAATACCAGCCGTAATTGAATGACAAACCGAATGTTACACGTGTAGCGCCCCACGAGCCGAACATAGATGATATATATTTGGGTTCAACCCATACCTGGTTGCCCGATACCATTATGTTGTAGAACGCCGGGTCGTATGCTGTAACGTAGTTCATAACACCGCTGTAACGCAAATCGTAGTAACTCGACGGCATACGGTATGTAGGCGATGAGAATCCTAAAAGACGACGTGCATAGGCACTCTCATAGTTGTCAGCCAGCACCGATGAGTATGAATAATCATTATAGTAACCGTTCTCGAGCAGCGCCACCTCCTGTTCTGCGATGCGTGCTTCGAGTTCCGCCCGTCGTGCTTCGGCCTCGGCACGTCTCAATTCTGCATCCAGACGCTGTTTCTCGGCGATGCGCACCTTGTCGTGTACCACATACATACCATCACCGTAGGTCGCCGACGTCTGTGAAACAGAGTTGCAACCCGTCGCTGCCATCAAAGCAGCCAAAACCACTGCCGGATAATATCTCAACTTTTTCATAGAGCGAAAAATTAGACGTTACACACCTTAAGTTTATATAAAAAACGTATTCTGCAACGACATTAGTATATCGCTGTTGATACAAATATACAAATAATGAGCAGAAAGTTGCCGTTTTTCGAAAAAAAAGGATAATTTTCTTGAATAAGGAGTGTAAAATAAATAAAAACTGCTATATTTGCAACCCGAAAGATTTGGAGAGATGCCGGAGTGGTCGATCGGGCCGCACTCGAAATGCGGTGTACGGGCAACTGTACCGGGGGTTCGAATCCCTCTCTCTCCGCAAATAACGCTGATTGTCAGCAAATTACAAAATCAACACCCAATTTTACACCCAAAAAGTAAGATTGGGTGTGATTATTTGTAGTCTCCAATGAATACTATTAGTTAATCAATCATTGTTTTCAACTCACCACATACCTCCTCGAAAATACTATTATCAAATGGAGATTTTACAAGCTCTTGCGATATATAAATATAAAAAGGAAGATACTTGTGAAAGGCTGCCCTCATAACCTCGTTAATGTTTTTGGGAATCCTATTTCTGGTGAGATATGCATAATATTCGTCAAGCATCTTTCTAAATCTAAAAGTGCTTGAACAGAAATAATTTGAAAATGCAATAAGAGAATCTAATTCGATAACGACTAAT
>JAFLRT010000033.1 GCA_022511295.1 Alistipes sp.
GGCACTATATCGAATACCCTCAAAACTTGGTCAAGCATCTCACGGTGTTGACCGGTAACACACACTAAAGTCTTAAACTTATTTGGATACTGCCTAAATTTCTTCACCAACGGAGCCATCTTAATAGCTTCGGGGCGAGTTCCGAATACCAAAAGGATTGTCTTCACTCCCATATCAATCACTTATTCTTTTATGCTCTTTGCTTAATACGCGTTATGATTTAACATATCTAAACAACGCATCCCATTGCTCTATTATATTTTCAAGGTCATATCGCTTTACGTTGCGTTTTGCAGCAGTCGCCAACTCATTGCGATAATCCTCACACTTAATTAGATGTATCAACTTATTGACATATTCCCGTTTGTCAAATGCTTTCACAATTTCTCCGTCGATGCCCGGTGTTATAATATCATATATAGCAGCAAAACTATCAAATGCAATAGGAACGCATCCATGTTGCATAGTCTCAGTCAACACCATTGGGAAGCCTTCAAAAATAGACGTCATGCACAATATCGATGCTCGTTCATAATATGATGTCGGGTCTTGATATCCGCAAAATTCCACATTCCTGATTTTTGCCGCCTTGGCCTTTAACGATGCTCCATCTTTACCCTCTCCAACGATTACCAATTTCCAATCAGGGACCTGCTTTGATACGGATTTCCAAATATCAAGCAGATATTGGACTTTCTTCTGCCTATTATCCAACCGTCCGACATACAAAACTATTTTCTCTTTAAGGCATTTATTCGTCTCTTTATAAATATTAAAGTTAGGTATAGCAGAAATATCTTTAATTTTAGGATTAATGAGTTTAATGTCATCAATAAATCGAGGGGATAATACGCAAATATGAGACTCTCCTTTATACAATAAGTCAAATTGCCCCTTAATTGAATCTATATAACGCTTTTTTGTCCTCGGATACAATACAATTCGAGCTAATCGCTTCAATTTTTCAATAAAAGAATCGTTGCGTAATGTAATTGCATCTCTAAAAATCCATCTACCGCAACCTATTGGGTCGTTGTGTATCACAGATATTACCGGAACACCTCTATGTCTGATTGTATCTATCAACTTTACACCTTCGTACAGTCCATCCTGATTAATGATAATATCTATCTTAAGGGATTCTACTAAACTATGATAAAATTTGATATTATTATCATCCATTAACGTTTCAGAAGGTAAAAAATAGCTTTCTATAATAGGGGAGTAATCTCTTGTATCATTATAAAACCTCCTGTGCATCAGCAGAAACACAGTGTTTCCTCTCGATTTCAACTCTGAAGCCAAACGCTCGGTAATAGTCCGAACACCACCATATTCGGGCAACGGCATATAAAAAAGGATATTCATGATACGACTACTTTTAATAAATTCAGAGAACTATATACCTATATATTTTACATAAAACAGCCAACCTTTCCTGTACGCAACTATTTATGCGTGTTTAATTCTCAGCAAGCGATTTATAAACATACGACCGCCTTTGGTAAAGATATAGAATAACACGGACTGCATAACAGCAAACATAAGAGTAACGCATACTCCGCTAAGGGTCCAGGACCACAACGGGACATATTCGGCAGATACCGGTTTCTTTCTCTCAAACAGTTGGGATAATCCGCGTTGCTTGCTCAATCTTTGGTAACTTCAGGATGCAACGTCGGTTTAGAAACATGGGAGCAATTATCTGTTCATCATAAGCGCTTCGACTGTCCGGCGTGGAATACGCGACGAGACAATATGCTTCAGCGATGACAACGAGTGTACATCACATCCGTACATATCGCACAAGCCGTTATTCACAAGCCATCTCGCCTTTCTACGGACTTCAGGACCATAGTACCCGGCAAGCGACGGCAAATTCAACTGAAACTGCACACCCATCGACTTCAACTTGCGATACACATCTTTATCCATATATATATAACGCTCAGGATGAGCCAATACAGGATAGTAACCACGATGCTTTATCTCCTCTAACATAGAGTAAAAGCCATACGGAGGCGTGAAATAGGAGGTCTCGACAAGCAGACTATCACCATCCTCGCCATACGGCAGAATATCATTCGCAGCCAAACGCTCCTCAAACAGGCTGTCAAGCATATTCTCTGACGAGAGGTGCAACTCGATACCTCCTTCATAGAGTTTGCAGAATGCATCAAAACGCGCGCGAAGGTCGGACGGACTATTCGGTACATCCTCCATAATATGCGGCGTAAGCCACACTCTGCGCACTCCCATACTCTCATACAAAGCCAGTATCGACAGCGACTCCTCGGCATCCGAAACACCGTCATCGACTCCCGGGAGAATATGCGAGTGAGCATCCTCATAGCCCGCTAAAAAACCGGAAGACTCTATCGACACACCTTTGTCAAACGGCCAAAAAGAGAACATAAACCTATGTTTCAATGATATGCAACAGGCGTGCGGCTTATTTTGCCACACGCCATTTGCAATAGCGATTCGTATCGGTTATTTATCTTTATTGTGGTAATACGAACCGTATTTATAGCCGTATTTATAACCGTAGCGACCGCCTTTATTAAGCGTACCGTTGAGTATAATCGCCATATTCTTATAGCGGTGTTCACGGTACAGCATCTCCAAATCGGAGAGCATCGCACGCTCCATAAGACCTACGCGGAGGACAAACAGAGTACGGTCAGCGAAGGTATCGATAATACGGGTATCGGCAACGATATCCACAGGAGGACAATCTATAAATACATAGTCGTACTGGTCGCGTACCGCTTCTATAAGCTGTCCCAGACGCGGTGATTCAAGAAGCTCGGTCGGGTTGGGAGGCAACTTGCCCGCCGGTATCACATCGAGGTTATTGTTATCCTTGTAGGGAATAACTATATCATGCCAGTTCTCGACTCGTTCCGCCAGGTAGTCGCAAAGGCCGGTTCGGGGTGAACCTACATACTCCGATGCGCTGCCGCGACGAAGGTCGGCATCTATTACAAGTACCTTTTTACCCTTAATAGCGAAACTTACACCAAGATTCATCGACATAAAGGTCTTGCCGCTGGTGGGGTTGAACGAAGTGAAGGTTATCACATTCGAACCGTTGCGGTTGGACATGAAATCGAGGTTGGTACGCAGCACGCGAAAGGCCTCGTTGATAACGTTGCGGGAGCTTTCACGAACAACTACCCCGACATGAGAACCGCGACCCAGGAGGAGGCGCCTCTGACGATGAGTGTACAATGGTATCTCGCCCACAAAAGGTATGGTAAGATTCTCCAAATCCTTGCGGCCGCGAAGAGTGGAATTGACTGTCTCCTTGATAAATATTATCAGTGTAGGTATAAGAAGTCCGACTATAAGTGCGATTACAAGTATCGTACTTCTCATCGGCGAGGTCGGACCAGATACGCCGGTGGGATACATTATAACGCGGGTATTATCTATACGGTCCGTTACGTTTCGAGACAACTCACTCTCCTTGAGTTTCTGCAAAAGAGTTTTGTATAGTTCTGCCAGCACGGCCTGCTCCCGCTCAAGAGATATCAGGTGTTGATTCTGGTTGGGGGCTGCCGCAAGCTGACCTTTGACAGCATCCGTCTGGCGTTCGGCACTTCTGATACGTGTATTTATCTGAGAGATATGATTGTCGATAGACTTGATTATAGTATTGTGCAGAGATATTATCTTATTGGTCGTCGCAATCATATCGGGGTGCTTGTCGGTAGCGCCGTTTGCCAAAAGGCGGTTACGCTCCAGAACAAGGCTGTTATACGCCGTTATCTGAGATTGGATAGCTGCGTTGTTAATATCTATCGACGGCAGAAGGCTCTCCAGGTTCTCCTTGGCAAGCTCATCACGGATAGACTTGGCAATCAAAATCTGAGTACTGAGTTCAACAATCTGCTTTTGGTTCTCTGCCGACTGGCTCATATACATCGACGTTGCCGCCTGTACGTCGGAGAGTAGATTGGTACTCTTGAACGATGCTATTTTACTCTCGACAGCTTCCAGTTGGAATTGGGCATCCAGCAACTGTTCCTCAATAAACTCAAAGGTAAGCGCGGCTATCTGACCGCGATCCTCGCGCCACTGCCTGTTATACGCCTCTACGAGCCTGTTGAGTATATCCTCGGCCTTCTGAGCTGATGCATCCGTAAAACTTATATTGACAATCGTACCCTTCTCAGCTTCACGCAACGGATTGATGCGGCTGGCATACATCGAGGCATATTGTTCAACGGGAGCATGGCTGTAATGTATATTGGTATTGAAATACTTATCGGTATACCACTGCGACCGCTCTATTACGAATCGGCCGATGGGGGTCTCAACCTCCTCTCCGACAGTTCCGTCTACCGTCGTATCGAAGCTCTCGCCACCGCTGCGGAAATCCGAAAGCTGAAAGTCATCGGCAGAGCGCTGCACTATGGTAAACGAATATCTCGGCAGAGAGTCGAGCGATATTACATTGACCGGAGATTTGTGATAGAGTTCACTGGTGCGAAGTCCTTTGCGAACGGTATAAACGTCGTTCAGTCCGAGACTGTCCACAACCTCGGACATAAGTGCGGGAGACTTGAGCAGGATAAGTTCATTGTCCATATTCACCACATACTTGAGCATTCCCATCTGCGACAGGTCTATACTCGACGAAGAACCGCTGCGCTTCTCATCCTTGAAGAGGACCGATATGGTACGCGTATATAATTCAGGCGTGCGCATAAGATGTATTATCGCAATGCTGAATGTTATGGCCAGCGCTATAACATACCAATACCATTTTGACACAATGGCATGGACAAGGTCTTTCAGGTTGAATGAAGATGTTTCAATCTGATTGAATTTACCCGAAGAAGCGGATGAATTGTTGTTTTCCTGTATTATTTCCATCTTAACTCAAAATTGCGCGTGTATATAAGTATGTAATATCTATATCAACTAATTAACTAATTTCTAGCCCTGAACGTAAGTATGCTTACAATGGAGATTATCGACGTCAGCATCGATGCCACAGATATCCACAACGATACCGAGCGCAGAGCATTCTCGTTGGCTGTAGACTGACCTGCGCGAATCTTATTCGGCTCGACGTAAATGATATCGTTCTGCTGGAGATAGTAGACCGGAGACTCGAATATATCCTTCGAACGGAGGTCCACTTTATAGGATATGCGATTGCCGTCGCTCTCGCGAATAACATATATAGCACTTCGCACACCGGTTATCGTAAGGTCGCCGGCAAGACTTATAGCCTCGAGAATGTTAATGCGGTCATCGTTGATTGAATACTGACCCGGACGGGAGACCTCGCCCAGCACCGAGAAATGCAGATTGAGGAACTCTACAGTAACCGTAGGGTCTTTCAACCACCCCTCGCTTACAAGTTTGTCGCAGATAAGGTCGGATATCTGCTGGCGGGTCATACCGCCGACGTGCAGCTGTCCGAGAATGGGGAACTCGATATTACCATCAGAATCAACCGTATATCCCAGCACGGTTTTAGTTTCGCTGCGAGCGTTCTGACTGCCGAAACGTATAGGGGTATCGACAAGGTTGAACGGCATGGCAAGCTGCGGCTCTTGGCACGACACTACAATCGAGATTTTGTCGCGCGGCTGGACGGTTATGTTCCGAGGATTGGCGATCGACGCTTCCTGCTCGAGTTCGAGGTCTTGAAGGTAGAGTACTTTTTCAGAGGCGTGGCATCCGCACAGCAGAATAGCCAGAGACAATAAATACAACGCTTTTTTCATAACCATTATGATATTTTATTTTTTCGATTCTATGTTTTTAGACTGAAGCATACGATGGATAATAAGGCTCGCCGCTATCCAGATAGCAATATCCAGCATCATAAGCAGAGTGAGGTCCATATAGGGCGACAGCATAATATTGAATCCCGTATATGCCATCGACAGTACGAGGATAGTGATAAGCGCAGCCCACTGCGGCATACCCAGGGCAAGCAGTCTGTGGTGGATATGGTTCTTGTCGGGCATAAAAGGGTTGCGGTGGTGCCGCAGACGCGTGAAAAAGACCCTCACGACATCGAAGCACGGTATTATCATGGGCGAAAAGGCCATAGCGAAGATTCGGTTGGGTACTTTGGCGATTTGCCCGTAATCGAGAAGCTCTATGCTGAGTATGCATATAATCATTCCTATGGTAAGGCTGCCGGTATCGCCCATAAATATCTTGCGGTGCCGCTCGGCATTGCCGAAAACATTGTAGTAGAAGAACGGAACAAGCACGCCAAGCGTCGAGAACGCTATCATAGAATAGATATAATTGCCCTCGACAGCAAAGAAGATGCCGTATATAAACAGAGCGACGCTGCTCAACCCCGAGGCCAGTCCATCGATGCCGTCGATAAGATTTATCGCATTGATAAAGAAGACAATCACAAGTATCGTCAAGGGATAGCCCACAACTTTAGGCAAAGCGTATATGCCAAGCACACCATAGAGGTTGTCTATCCACACGCCGCCGACAATCATCAGAACCGAACACAATATCTGCACTATGAACTTGGCGCGGTAGCGTATGCCTATCAGGTCATCGGCAATACCTATCAGATAGAGCATAAGCAGCGAGCAGAAACCGAACACAAGCGGAAGAATATATCTGCCCGCCTGCTCGAGCATTATATTATTGCCGGCAACGTCATAACCCATCAACCGCATTATATCGTCATATGCGAGATAGTTTATACCGAATAGCAGCATTATCGAAAAGCATATTACCGGTACGAAGGCAAAACCTCCGAGACGCGGTACTACACCTCTGTGTATCTTTCGTTCATCCGGCTCGTCAAACAGATTTCGGCGGAACGATATAAGCAGTATCTGGGGGATGAGAATACCCGTAAAAAATATGCTGAGAATAAATACAACAACTATATTTATAAACTCCAGTATATTTATACACTCCAGCGTCATAACTTTTGCAATTTATTTATCCGGTTTCGTTTTTTCATTCATTTTTCAGCGACGATTTCCAGTCCGAACAGGGTCAGTTCTACTATCGGCTTATCGAAAACGCTCACTTTATAACCTCTATCAGGTCAGGTTCTATCTCTGCCGTAGCGACTGCCGCGATGCCCTCCACAAGTACCACCACGCGGCGGCTGCGATAACCCTGCACCTTGACAAAAACTCCTTCAACACCGTCAAACGGTCCTCCGAGTATGCGGACATTGGTTCCGCTTTGAAGATTGACCTCTTCCGGACGCAGATAGACAAGATGCTCATTGCGTGTCTGCACGACAGCCATAAATTGATGCATCTGCTCATCGGGGACGATTATCGGTACGTTACGACCACCCTCCCTGCGCGTGAGGTATTGAAGAAATCCTATCTCGCTTTTGGCGTTCTGTATCTCGCTCTTCGTACTGCGGACAAATATCAGGTTGCTGATTACCGGAATCTGCTCGCGGCTTTTGCGTCCCCGCCGGTTACGAACCGCATAGTGCATCGGAACGAAACTCTCTATGGAGCGACGGTCAAGCCAGGATTTTGCCGCCAATTCCTTGCGGTACGGAGCGCTCATGGCAAACCACACTACCGCCTCTTCGCATTGCAAAGCCGCAGAATGATTCTCACTTACCGTCCTCTGTTCACTACCTTCGAGCATATACCCCTGGCTCCTCAGACACAATATAAACGACTGTCCCTAAGTTAGTTACAAACTTATTTTTATATTTAGGAGCAGTCTCTGCAACCATACGGTCAGCAATGCAGACACAACTCCGCGCACAAAAATATGAAAAAAAATTCTATTTACGAAATTACCACGACAATAAATCAATATAAATTCGCAAGATGCCACTTCAAAGTATATTTACTTAACAATAAGAACATTAACAATATAACTAAAAGGACAGGCGTATATTCTCTAAAACACACATAAACGAAAGGTGTACCGCTCTATATTCCTCATTTGCAGCAAACAACAGCGGGAGCCGTCAATGGCTCCCGCTGCATTCGCGGCATAACTCCGTGCCGCGCCAAAACAGACACAAACAGGTCTTATCAGACCTAACGGCTGACCTCCTTCTCGGCCTTCACCTTAATGCCGGCAAAGGCGGCGACCAGACCCTCGTCAGAGTTTTTGGCTGCATCGTATGTTACCGTAATCTTCTTGGCAGGCAGGTCCGGCACCACATCTTTGACACCCGGCTCAAAAGGAATGGTATTCATCACCTTCTGCACACAGTGCTGGCAGTCGACATCGGTTACAAAAACCGTAGTAACCAAGGTCTTGGACCTCTTTGCATCCTTGGGTTTGTTACCCGCAAGCGCCACGCTTATACCCATAAGCAGTACGACGCATAAAAACATCATTTTTTTCATCGCTTTATTATTTCAGTTATTACTTTTTTACTCTATAAAATACTATATATCAATACAGATTGAAGCGTACTCCCACATAAAACTTACGCCCCATAAGCGGTCCCCAGACAACCGCCGAGTTGAATCCCGTACCGGCAAAGGGGTCTGCACCCTTCTCTATCTTCGTTCCGTCCATCAGAATCGGGTCATTCTGGCGGTAGCCGAGGATATTCTCGCAACCGACATATATATCCCAATGCTTTATTTTATAACTCACCTGCGCATAGAGCATCGGATAGGAGGGCGAGTATTTCACACTGCTCAAATCTCCGTCGAGCGACGGCAGACGGCACTTGCCGTTATACTGTGCCGTAACGTCGAAGACCCAGCGGCGGAAACGCGTGGCATACTGAAGATTAAGCAGTGTCTTATAACGGCTGACCAAAGGCGTCTCCACAAGCACCGAACTGCCGTCCTCGCGCTTTATGCTCTGTTTGGCATTCGTATAGCGGAACGTGGCGAAGATATCGAACCTCTCAACAGGCGTCCACGTAAAATCGACCTGGTAGTTATCGGTAAACGAGCGACCGTTGGTGGCGTAGAGATTAACATAGTCGGTATTCCACTCATAATCGGCTATGACACGGTTGAAAAACTGCGTGCGGAAGTAGTCAAACGACAGCGTTGCGTCGCGATGCTGCACAAGTGAGAAGGTCTGGGCTATGCTGCCGCCGAAAGTGGCCGCCTTCTCCATACGATTAAAATCGCGCGAAAGAGCATAGAACGACTCGCCGGACGCTCCGTCGAAGATTATGGTGCGACCAGTCGCAAGCATACCTATATTGTCGGCCACGACGTTGGTCGAGCGGTAACCCATACCCGCCGACAGGCGCAGAACGGTCGTCGGCGTGATATTCCACTTGACGTGGCCGCGCGGCGTGAAATAGGCTTTGCGGTAGAAGGTGTTATAATCTTCACGCACGCCTGCCACAGCAGAGAACTTATCACCGAGGGTGTATGTATACTCGGCATATATGCCTATCTCAAATTCATTGCGGTCGAAATCGTAACTGTTCTGTCCGCGTTGGTTTGCAAGTTTCTCTTTATATATATCCGCCGTGCCGGAGAGACCGGCTATAAGCACGTGTCCCGGGGCAAAATAGTGGTTATACATAAGATTAGTCAGCACAGAGTGCTGCGAGGCGCGGTAGTCATTGAGACCGAAATAGGCATCCTCGTCGAACCATGTATAATCGGCTATAAACGCCACATTAGAGCGCAGTTCCTCATCCTCGTCGGCATCGTAGACAGACCTGCCGACAGGAGCGCCGAGTTTGAAATAGGCGTTGGCTGTCTGATTGAGTATCGACGAGCCGTATATCTTTCCCGCGACCATATCGTCGCGCATATTCGGTCGATAGTTCATATCTCCGCCAAGGCGCCCGTCGCGTGTAAACTTCGCACCCCAACGCATCTGCACGCCGCTCGGAGCCTGCCACAACCAGCGGTTGGCAACGCCAATCTGATTTGAGAGCGGAAGGTCGCGAAAGCCGTCGCCGTTCATATCGTGGCTGCGCGTATCAACGGAGCCGTGAGCGAGAATCACCGTCGAAAGGCGTTTGTCAGCCGTAACAGGAAGCGCCGAGGAGAGGTTTATCTCGGGGCGCAATTCGCTGTCAAAGTAGAGATTAAGGAACAATCTTTCGTTATCGGTAGGCTTGCGATGTTCGAGATTTATCTGTCCCGTAAGCGCCTCGTGTCCCGCCGTAACAGATGATATGCCCTTGGAGACCTGGATAGAGTTGAGCCACATGCCGGGAGTATAACTCAATCCGTATGGTGCGCTGAGACCGCGCATTACAGGTCTGTTCTCATCGAGTATCTGGGTATAAGTTCCGGCAAGTCCCAGCATCTTTATCTGGCGGGCGCCAGAAATGGCATCGCTATACCCCACCGTTACCGAAGCCGAGTTCTCGAAACTCTCGGCGAGGTTGCAGCAGGCCATTTTGCACAGACCCGAAAAGGATATCATCTCACTCTTGAGAATACCATCCTGCTTGATATAGTTGCCGCCAAGCGAACTCTCGACGACAACGCTCTCGAGTTCCACGCCGGAGGAGAGATGAAATACCGCCACATTATCAGACCCGACAGCGACGGTATCCTCACGATAGCCCAAAAACGCCGCCGTGAGATTGTCATAACCCTTAACACGATGAATCGTAAATCGACCTTCGGGGTCTGTCGTGGTGCCGATACTCGTACCGGCCCAGTATACAGCAGCACCCTGCAAAGGCTCTCCTGCGGCATCGTAGACGCTGCCGGTTACATTCTGCGCCGCAACTCCTGCATACGAGAACAACAGAGTTGCAAAACATATAATATATCTATTCATGGAAGTTTCCGTTTAATTAAAATATAACATAATGCGTTCTGACGATTGATGCAACAGTCAGAAGCCGCACATACAGCAGTTATATTCTAAACGGAAGGTGCGCGCGGTGCGCCGGAGCCAATATCGGGCGACACCTCTTTGACAGGGCCGGCATAACGCAAAACGGTATGCGACGGCTGCGAACAGGGGTCGCAAACGGCACACAGAACCTCTCCCTGCAAGAAGAGAGCGCCATATTTAATAATATTGTATATACGCCGGTCGTTATCGGGGCCTGTTATGACTGTAATATCCTCCTGCGAGTGTGTACATTCGCAACCCTGCGACAGGCAGCACTCATGATTACAGAGCAGTTCCGACGCATCGTAATGCCGGCAGGAGGCGTCGTGGTGATGGTCGTGGTCGCAGTTATGATGATGGTGATGGTGATGAATCTCGTTGTGGTGATGCAGTTCACAGCGGCACGTCATTATCCCCAGTCCATTGGCGCACACGGCAACCGAATAGACCGCAAGCAGTACAAATGATATGAATCCGCGTTTGAACATAATCCCGTTTACTCTTTGCTAATCTTTGCTAATCTTCGATAAGACCGCAGTCGCGCAACTTCGAGACCCAGCGGGCAGCGTCCATATCGGCCATCTTCTCGTCGATATCGTAGCGTTCGAGAAGCATATCGCGCACAACGGCAGCATCGAAGTTCTTGCCCGCAAGACGCTCCCAAAGATATACGGAGGTCTCATTCAGTGCGACAACGCGCGTTACATCCGCACCAAGCCGTCCCTGCATGATGACTACATGCTCACCCGCTATCTCGCGGACTTTATATCCCTCCTTAAACCTCATATCTCAAAAGTTTTCAATTATCTGTATCCGTACCTCATCGGCAACGCAACCTCTGCAAATATTGTCTGCGCCCGTACATCATTGACGATGCGGCGTCTGCAAATATAGTAATTTTTTTTGACTCCGTTCAGGCTTCGCTTTTTTTTGTTATCTTCGCACTATGAAATGCGTGTCCGACATACACCAGACACTCAAGCGCTATTGGGGTTTCGACACCTTCCGTCCGCAGCAGGAGAGTATAATACGCTCGGTTATCGAGGGGCGCGACACCCTCGCCCTTATGCCCACAGGCGGTGGCAAATCGCTCACCTATCAGTTGCCGACAATGGTCTGCGAAGGACTGTGCATCGTCATAACGCCACTCATCGCCCTTATGAAAGACCAGACCGACACTCTGCGAGGCAAGGGCATCAACGCCGTGTCGATACACTCCGGTCTGACAACGCGACAGATAGACAACACCCTCAGCAACTGCGTTTACGGCGACGTCAAATTCCTATACGTATCGCCCGAGCGTCTTTCAACGGAGGCCTTCCGTCTCAGCCTGCAGCGTATGAACGTATCGCTCATAGCCGTAGACGAGGCGCACTGTATATCGCAGTGGGGCTATGACTTCCGGCCGGCATACCTTCATATAGCCGACATACGTCGTCTGCTGCCGGAAGTGCCGATACTCGCTCTGACGGCATCGGCGACGCCTTTCGTTGCAGATGACATAATGAATCATCTGCTCTTTGACGAGAAACATATCATCCGCTCCTCATTCGCACGCAAAAACCTCGCCTATGCAGTCCGGCACACCGACGACAAAAACGGTCAGTTGCTGCGTATAATAAACAACGTAGCAGGCTCGGGAATCGTATACGTGCGTTTAAGGGAGGGCGCCGAACAGTTGGCGGAGTTTTTACAAAAAGAGGGCGTGGCGGCAGAGTACTATCACGGAGGACTGCCAAATGCAGAGCGTGCCATACGTCAGGAGAACTGGACGTCGGGGCGCACACGCATAATGGTTGCCACAAACGCATTCGGCATGGGTATAGACAAGGCCGATGTGCGTTTTGTCGTCCACTACACCATGTGCGACGCCATGGAGAGTTACTACCAGGAGGCGGGACGTGCGGGGCGCGATGACAGACGCAGTTACGCCGTGCTGCTGTCGGCGTCGAACGACCACAGGCGTCTGACACAGCGGTTCGAGAGCGAGTTCCCGCCCATAGAGGATATAAAGAGTATCTACGAAAAGATATGTTCATACTTGCAGGTGGCTGTCGGCGACGGCTTTCAGGCATCGTTCTCCTTCAACATACACGATTTCTGCGCACGCGAACATATATATATTGAGAAGGTGCGCAACGCCATCAAAATCCTCAGTATGAACGGCTATATGACGCTCACCGACGAGAGAGAGAATCCGGCGAGGCTTATGTTCAGCGTGAGCCGCGACGATTTGTATAAAATACGCATCGTTCACAATGAGATGGACTACTTTCTGCGCACTCTGCTGAGGATGTACAACGGTATCTTCACCGAGTTCAAGGCCATAAGCGAGGGCGATATCGCCATATCGACCGGCTATACATCCGAAAAGGTTATGGAGTTGCTTAAACGTCTGTGGCAGATGAGGGTTGTAAAGTATATACCGTCAAACCGCTCGCCGATGATATTCTTCAACGAGGAGCGGCTGCCGTCGGAGAACCTGTATATATCGCCGGACACATACCGCAGGCGCAAAGAGGCTATGCTCGAGAGAATATCGCAAATGGCCGCTTATGCCGAAAATACCGAAAAGTGCCGCAGCCGCATATTGTCCGAATATTTCGGGGACAATGAGGCCGTCGACTGCGGCATATGCGACATCTGTCTGGCTCGGCGCAAGCGCGAAAAGAGCTTTGCAGCAAAGTCCGGACGCGATTTGGAGTCAGAGGTTACGGACGCGCTCAAAGAGGGCAAAAGCATGAAGATAAATGAGTTGGCGGAACGTCTGAAATGCGATGCCACCCTGCTGCCGCAGGTTTTGGCCGAACTGCACGCCAAAGAGATTTGCCGGACGCTCGGCGATGGAACCATACATCTGAAAAACGACACAGAAGAGTAGTTTTTTGCGATAACTGCGCATACAATTATCTCAATTATTTCGGCAATGATGTCAAATGGCGCGCCGCAGATTGCGGAGGTAAGCATATAGCGCGCCTCCGCGAGGCGAGTCTGCGGCGCGTTGCATCTCTGCGAGGTGCATCTATTTTTATAAAATAAGAGTTTATTTCAACAGATTTCGCTTTATACTCTCCAGACCGGCACGCGTAAGCGGCGTAGTACCGAAGCGTCGGGAAAATGTCTCGTCATCGAGCGAGACCCACTCTTTAGCGGTAATCATACGCGGGTCGAAGAGCGGTTGCAGTTCACTGCACCTGCCATAGGGCGCACGGCGGTTATACGGGCAGCAGTTCTGGCACTCATCACAACCGAAAATCCAACCGTAAAGCGGCGCATCCTCCCCGGCACCATTCTCGACCGTAGCACACGATATGCATCGCGATGCATTTACCGAGTGGTCCGGCAGCAAGGCTCCGGCAGGACAAGCCTCTGTGCAACGGCGGCATTCACCGCAACCGGCACCCTCCAGCGGAGCGTCATAGCAATCGACCTCATCGGCAAGCACCAATTCACCAAGCAGTACGAAGGTTCCGAATGCAGGTGTTACCAATAACGACTGACGACCTATCCATCCCAAGCCTGCATCGACAGCGAGTTGTTTCTCAAGCAGAGGGGCTGAATCGACAAAGGCGCGCCCCTTGAGCGAAGGATAGCGCACGAGCAGCGAAGCAAAGAGCCGGTGCAGCATACCTTTAATGATATTGTGGTAGTCGTTTGTGCAGGCATAGGAGGCTATCTTCGCATTCGCGCCATCGTCATAACCGTCCGATACGGTGTTTTTATAGTTCACGGCACATACCACAACACTGACCGCCCCGTCGACAAGAGCCGAGGGGTCGAAACGCTTCTCCATATTGCGTCCGAGGTAACCCAAACCTGCTGAGTAACCAGCCTCCAGCCAACGTCTAAAGTACATCTCATTGTCATCAAACCGACGGCAGCGGGCAACTCCGCACAGGTCGAAACCGGCCGACACGGCACTCGTTTTTATGTATTCACCGGAGAGCATCGAAACAATTTTGTCCCAAAAATAGCGTTTTTTTGGAGAAATTGTATTACCTTTGACCCGATTGGTGTCTTATTAAAACACTTTTTATGGAGCAGAATGAAAGAAAAACGCTTTACGACCTCTTCAACGGCAGCGTTGAAAAATTCGCTGAACGCACCGCTTATACGATGTGGGGCGGCGAGGATGTAACTTTCGCTGAAGTCGGAGAACGCGTAAAACTTGTACAGGAACTCCTTCTCTCAGCAGGACTTAAAGCAGGCGACAAGGTGGCTCTGCTCAGCAGCAGCATGCCGAACTGGGGCGTGTGCTACTTCGCCGTAACAACCGCAGGACTCGTGGTTGTACCCATACTTCCCGACTTCACCGGCGACGAACTCGATATGATTATCGAACACTCCGAGGCCAAAGCACTTCTCGTATCGGACAAACTCTTCTCGAAACTGTCGAAAAAGAGTACCGAGGCGATGAATATCATCATACGCACAAAGAACCTCGCAGTGATATCGCAGCGAGTGAAGCAGCAGGGCGAGTTCGCATTGCCTCAACCCGACGACGTGGCGGCAATAATCTATACATCCGGCACGACATCGACTCCCAAAGGCGTTATGCTTACGCATTTCAACCTTACAGAGCAGATGCACATGTGCTACATATTCCCGATAAATGAGGAGGATGTATTCCTCTCGGTGCTGCCGCTCTCCCATACCTATGAGTGTTCGATAGGTCTTATATATCCCTTCTCGCTGGGTGCGCGCGTGGCTTATCTCGACCGTCCGCCGACGCCTACGGTACTTATGCCGGCACTGCGCGGAATAAGACCGACGGTAATGCTTATCGTACCGCTCATCATCGAGAAGATATACCGCTCGCAGGTACAGGCCAAATTCAACTCAAATCTCTTCTGGCGAACGATATGCAAGGTCGGATTTATGCGCCGCTATCTGCATCGCGTTGCCGGCAAGAAACTTATGAAGGTCTTCGGCCGCAGGATACGCTTCCTCGGAATAGGCGGCGCAAAACTCGATGAGCAGACCGAACAGTTCCTCATCGAATCCAAGTTCCCATACGCCATAGGATACGGTCTTACGGAGACCGCTCCCCTGTTGGCAGGCGCCGTGCCGTCAAATGTGCGATTGGGTTCGACAGGTCCGCAGTGTCCACATCTGAAGTTGCGTCTGGACAACATAAATCCCGAAACGGGACAGGGCGAGGTAGTCGCCCTCACCCCATGTGCGATGAAGGGCTACTACAAGAATCCAGAAGCGACGGCAGAGTGCTTTACCGAAGACGGCTGGTTCAGAACGGGCGACCTCGGATGTTTCGACAAGGATGGCTTCCTCTATATTCGAGGACGTCTGAAGAATATGATTGTAGGTCCGAGCGGAGAGAACATCTATCCCGAAGATATCGAGTCGGTACTCAACACGCACGCATTTGTTCAGGAGTCGGTGGTAACGCAGCAGGAGGGTCAGCTGGTGGCTCTTGTACACTTCGACCGCGAACTTCTCGAACAGAAATACGAGGAGTGGCGGGCGAGCCTCAACACAAAACTCGACGAGTGGGAGCGCTGGAGTGCGCAGACAAAAAAGGAGATTGTCGATTATGTCAATTCGAAGGTCAATCGTTTCTCGCGCATAAGTCAGGTGGTAGAGCATGAGGAGGAGTTTGAAAAGACTCCGACAAAGAAGATAAGACGCTTCCTCTACAGCAACGGAAACAAGAAGAAAGAGGCGGCAAAGAGCAGCGGACAGGTATTGCCTGAAACAAAAGTCGCAGAGTAGCCAAGCTCGGCATCGCAAAAGATACGTAAAACGGGGGTTTTCAGAAAACCCCCGTTTTACGTATCATGGCTTATGGCGCACCCTATTTTATACGGCAATCGCACGAGCGGCATTCAAACCAGGGATTGCTCAAATCCTCCTTGTTGTAACGGAACGGGAGACCGTCCTCAAGAGACAGCGTAGAGCCTCCGGCCTCGGAGAGTACAAGTTCACCGGCAGCAGTATCCCACTCATAGGTCTTGCTCGTGCGCAGATAGTAATCCACAACACCCTCGGCAAGCATACAAAATTTATAAGAACTGCCCTGCTCGACAATCTCCGCCTCGGGATAGACGGCACGCAACGCCTCTACCCTCTCATGCGTTTCGGGTGTCTGGTGAGAACGCGACAGCGCTATGCGGGGATGTCTCTCCCCGGATGAAAGCGGCAGGCGCTGCCACAACGAAGAGAGTTGCCCATAGTCATAGTCCGCATCATCCGACGGCTCGATGTCTGTAACTAAATGAGAACCGCGACCGCGCTCGGCAACGTACATCTTTTTATAATAGGGAACATACACCACCGAACCGACACACTGTCCGTCTTGAATCAAGGCTATATTAACCGTAAACTCATTGTTGCCCTTGATAAACTCCACCGTGCCGTCGAGCGGGTCCACAAGCCAGAACATCTCCCAGTTGCGGCGCTCATCATAGAGCATTTCACGTCCCTCCTCACTCAAAATAGGTATACACGTATCGCCGAGCGACTCCTTGATTCGGGTATGCGCCAGGCGGTCGGCAACGGTTATCGGCGTACTGTCGCTCTTCATACTCACATTGTAATCGTCGTGCTTGTATATACGCATGATTTCAGCACCCGCCTGCACAGCGGCATTCACCGCGCGGGTAATCAAATAGGCTCTGATATCCTGTGTCATCGCTTTTACCTCTATATTCGTTTTAAGAGATTCACTCTATCTTATCTTTAGTAAAGATAACATTATTTTTTATTACTGTGAAATTTTTAACAATATTTTTTCACAAAAGCAGCGCAGAGTGCATCTGTAAGCCGCATAGCCTTTAAGGTGCGGAGAGACGATGCCTGCAACGGGCAGAACAGATGCCGCCACACTCAAAAAAGCGGCAACGGCAGCCACGACGGGCCAGACCGAAGATACGATAAAAGAGACAAGCGCGGCAAAGGCAATGACAACAACCCCCACCATCCAACCGAAAAAGGCACCGGCGCGATGACACGTCCTGTCCACCGCAAGCGTCTCGTAGAGCGATACGCGCTGCTTCGGGCGGCAGAAGTATCTTCGGCAGGAGGCGAACCCTCCGGCGGCCGCTACATCATCACGCAGATATACAGCCAACTCGGCACCCGACTCGGTGTGTACCTCATGAGGCCGCTGCGGCGAGAGGCATATCTCGGCGGCAAGGCGCTCAACAGCGCCGTGAAGCAGTTCCATATCTCTCGTAAGCGGCATAACATAGTCGTAGACGGCTATATCCATCACGGCATCCATATCTATCTCGGGCGAGACGGAGGTTATATCCGCCACCGTGAGGCGTTTGAAACGCCGGCAGCGCGAGCGGTAGAGCGTCGTAACCCCGGGCAAAGCACCCATATCCGGCGAAGTGTAGTCTACAGCCACCAATGAGTAGCGCTCAACTATATCCCGCAGCAATGCCGGCGTGCGGAGAGAGTCCACTGCCACAATAACTTCGTAATACTCATACTCCACTGCCAGCAAATCGCCTATACGGTCGGCACTGCCTATATCGACGCACAATGCCGATATGCATACCCGTCCGGGGCCGTCGCAGAGCGTGCGCGAAGAGGATGACAGCATAAGCCGGCAATTATCCCCGCGCAAAACCATTACCGTATATATCACCGCACAGACGACAATCGACACGAGCAACGCGAGCAGCAAAAAAAACAATATTATCTTCACATACATACCAAACTGCGTTTATATGATGCTGCAAGAGACTCGACATACTCCTCATCCTCATCCGCACCTCCGGCCAACTCGACAAGAGCCGAGACCGAATATCCCTCGGCCGCCAGACGACGGTAGAACGAG
Source organism: Alistipes sp. (assembly GCA_022511295.1). GTDB lineage: Bacteria > Bacteroidota > Bacteroidia > Bacteroidales > Rikenellaceae > Alistipes. The sequence goes on from JAFLRT010000033.1 coordinate 18,584, forward strand.
CGGCGAGCCGACGTACTCATAGAGCGGACACGCCCGACGATATCGGCACCGGTTACAGGCAGATGCAACGATACAAGCGTATATATGGCGTCATCGCGGAACTCTTCGCTCCCGTCGCCGGACACTATCTCCAAAAGGCGATACTCCGACTCCGAGATACCGAAGATGCGGACTATATTCATACCGAGCATACGCAGATTCTCGGACTCGGATGCCAGCAGAGGTTCAAATGCCAGCGGGAGCAACCCTCGCCGGAGCATAGCCGTCAGTTCATTCATCTCGAAAGGCGACAGGCGATAGGGATAGAGGCTCAACTCACGCAATGCCGAGAGAGGTTCGGACGAGATTCGCACCATCATAGCACGGAAGCAGAGATGGCGGTTGCGGACCGAAGCATATCTATTCACCACATCCGCCGTAGAGCGCGACACGGGCAATGACGACAGAATAGACATATATCGCGCACGCTGAAACCCGTGCGAGAGCCTTATACGCCTCAAAAGCCAACTCTCGATACCGTTAGCCACGACGATACGTCTGACGGCACCCATATCGCCGGTGCAGGTAGACATCGCGACGGAGGAGAGCGTGCGTGCAAGCATATCGCGCGCGCCGCGCCGCTCAATCATCGGAAAACGCGACATAGGCACTCCGTCGGCATCGAGCATACGCATTGTAACCATACGCATATAGCGTCCGGCAAAGAGCCTTTGCATACGCAGCTCACGCCGGCGCGAAGAGTTGCGCACAGCCGACAGCAGACACATGGCACACGTCAGCAGGCAACAGAGCAGGCTGAATATCACACAGAGAGCAGTAATCATAGAGCAGTCTCCGCAGCCGATGCGACCTTGCGGCACAGACGCCGCAAATCTATCGGGAACGTTATATACTGATTAACACCGCACTCAAGCAGCGAGAGAACAGCCCTCTCGGAATGGTGCCACGACAATACATATATCTGGGGACGCCGCACACCGCGCGGACGCAGCCGCTCGACAGATATGCGGCCGTCTATAAACCCCGACACGCCCAAAACAAGCACGCAGTCGTAAACTCCGCGACGGCAGTCAGCCTCCACAGCCGATACATCACCGGCGCACTCGGCACACACTCCGGCACGCTCCACCGCGCAGCAAATCATATCGCGCAAGGCTCCCCTCTCTCCGATTATCAACACATTTCGCATATTCAACATCAATCAGGGATGCGTAAAAGCACCCAAAAATGTGCCAAATGAAGATTTTGTGAAAAAAATATACGAACCGCTTGCCGTTACGGGAAAAATGTTTATCTTTGCACTCCGAAATTATGTCTTGAACGATATAACTTTATTAAACAAATGTACGTAATAGTGGAAATAGCAGGTCAGCAATTCAAGGCTGAGAAAGGTCGCAAGCTCTATGTGAACCGTCTTGCGGGCGAGGTTGACTCGACCCTGAGCTTCGACAAAGTACTGCTAACGGATAACGACGGTCAGGTCAAGGTAGGCGCACCTGTGGTAGAAGGCGCCTCGGTAAAGTGTAAAATCCTCAAGCACCTCAAGGATGACAAAGTCCTGGTGTTCAAGAAGAAGCGCAGAACGGGCTATCAGAAATGCAACGGTCATCGTCAGTATCTCACGCAGATTTTGGTTGAGGATATAATCGAATAATTAAAAAAAACGGTTATATATGGCACATAAAAAAGGTGTCGGTAGTTCGAAGAACGGCCGTGAGTCAGAAAGCAAACGACTCGGTGTAAAGATTTTCGGCGGACAGCGCTGCAAAGCAGGTAACATCATCAAGCGTCAGCGCGGCACAGTGCATCACCCCGGCCTCAATGTGGGCCTCGGCAAGGACCACACTCTCTTTGCGCTCATTGACGGCGTAGTGGTGTTCACAGAAGGCAAGGAAGGTCGCAAGTTTATCAATGTGCAGCCCGTCGAGGCATAACACATTGGCTGCTTGTTCCTG
>JAFLRT010000034.1 GCA_022511295.1 Alistipes sp.
GTATTATCTCTATCGGGTTCTCATCATAGCCCTTGGTTATGTATGCCATAGCCTTGGCGACCCTCTCGGGCGTTTTGAGCAACCCCTCACGGTCGGGGTCCTCGCCCAGAAGACGCAATATGGCACGGTAATGCTCTTTCAGTTCCTCTATCGTTTCGGGACGGTAGATATCTTCGCGGCGGTAGTTCTCGTTCTGCTCCATCGGACTCTACTCATTTACTGTTTTTATATCCTTTATGCGCAGTTGCGTCGATACCATACCTCTGTACTGGTTCTCCACAATCTGATAGCATATATTCACAGCCCTGCCCGAGCGTATCCACTCGTAGTGTTCGGGCTGCTGGAACGCTATGGCCTGCAAGACAGGTCCCGAGGCGCCGCGCTGTGCCAAATCCATACGCAGATGCTCCATCTCGGCACCCACAAGACGCACACTTCCATGACTTACCGCACCGCGCGTAACGAAGACCGGAGCGGCATTGCCGGGTCCGAAAGGCTGAAAACGCGACAGCTGACGGCTGAACGAGGGGGTGATATCCGCAAAACGCAACTCACTGTCTATATCCACCTGCGGTATAAGTATCGACGGGTCGATATTCTGCTCCACATACTCGTTGAAGCGGCGCGCGAACTCCGAGACATTCTCGGGACGCATCGTAAGTCCTGCGGCATACATATGCCCGCCGAAGTTCTCAAGCAGGTCCGAACACGACTCGATGGCCTGATAGAGGTCAAAGCCGGGTATTGAGCGCGCAGAGCCGGTAACAAGACCGTTGCTCATGGTAAGCACCACCGTAGGACGGTAGTATGTCTCGATAAGACGCGATGCCACGATGCCCACAATGCCCTTCATCCATTTGGGGTTGTAGACGACCGTACTTTTGCGCAATTTAAGTTCCGGATTGTTTTCGATATAGTCGTGAGCCTCCTGCGTTACGCTGCGGTCGATGCTCTTGCGGTCGCGGTTGAACGAATCTATAACATCGCCGAAGGCATTGGCGGATTTGCGGTTTCCCTCGACCAGAAGTTCAACGGCGGCATAACCGCCTGACGGAGCAGCATTCTCGTCGTTCTCATCCATACGCATTCGTCCGGCAGCATTGATACGCGGCCCTATCTTGAATACGATATCGTCGATGGTGATACGGTGCTTGTCAAGCCCGCATATGCGAATTATCGACGACAGACCCTCTGAAGGCGCCGTATTGAGTCTCTCGAGACCATAGTGCGCCAAAATACGGTTTTCACCAGTCAGAGGAACGATGTCCGATGCTATACTTACCACAAGCAGGTCCAGAAGACCCTCGATATTGGCAAACGGGATACCGTTGCGCTGCGAATAGGCCTGAACGAGTTTGAATCCCACACCGCAACCCGACAACTCGTCAAAAGGATAGTTGCAATCGTTGCGTTTGGGGTCGAGAACAGCCACTGCACGAGGTATCTCCTCGGCAGGGAGATGGTGGTCGCAGATGATGAAATCCACGCCTTTCTCTTTTGCATAGAGCACTTTTTCGGTTGCCTTGATACCGCAGTCCAAAGCAATGACCAAGCCCACGCCCTTGCGTGCAGCATAGTCTATACCCTTAAACGATATGCCGTATCCCTCGTCATATCGGTCAGGAATGTAGAAAAGCAGGTTTGTATGGCCGATACCTCTCAGGAACTTGTAGACCAATGCTACGGCCGTAGTTCCGTCCACGTCGTAATCGCCGTAAACCATAATCTTCTCTCCCGAGCGCACTGCCTGCTCGACACGTGCGACGGCCTTGTCCATATCCTTCATAAGGAAAGGGTCGTGCAAGTCCGCCAAATCGGGATTAAAAAACTTTTGAACCTTCTCTACTGTGTCTATGCCTCTTTGTACCAGCAGGTTAGCCAACACAGGAGCGAGGTGCGCCGCGGCCGCTATCTCTTCGGCCGCCCGGGGCTCGCCCTGCGGTTTGACTACCCATCTCTTGTCTATGGGCATAACTTTCGATTTTTATATATTTTAACATTTTATATATTTTTCAAATTCAGTGTTGATAATCAGCCGGTTGTCGCAATACAGCCATTACCGCCAACTTCAGCGGCACAACTGCAACCGCCAACTGCCGCAACGTAACCGCTGTCGCCTGCCGCAGCGATGCAGTTACCGGTTATCAACAAAAACTCCGAGGCGGGCAGCGAGCCTCTCTGCAAGCCTGCTCTTGACCTCCTGCATATCGGGAGCATAACCCAACTCCTCGAGCATCGATGTTACGCCTCTGTCCGCAAATCCGCACGGATTTATCAGCGAGAAGCGTCGCAGGTCCGTCGCAACATTCAGAGCCAGACCGTGCATAACGACATAACGCGACGAGCGTACTCCTATTGCGCAAATCTTTCGCAATTTTTGCTCCGCACTCCTCGCCGACGGCTCTTTTTCGCCGCCGCATTTCACGCCGCACGCTCCTCCCTCGAGCCATACGCCCGAGGCACCTGCCGAGCGGCAGCAGGTTATTCCGTAGAGTGCCATAGTATCTATGACAGCCTGCTCCAGCGACGTTATATACTCACGCAACCCCATACCCGTCATCTCGAGGTCTATCACGGGATAGACCACAATCTGGCCCTCGCCGTGAAAGGTTATATCACCACCTCTGTCAGTGCGGTAGAACTCCGCTCCCGAGGCTCTTATACCGGCCTCACCGACAAGCAGGTTTTCGTCGTGTCCGTTACGGCCGAGCGTATATACAGCCGGATGTTCGACCATAAATATCGTTCCGGCACGCCTCTCGCCGACCGCCACGCCTTTAGATGTATCTTGCGGTTCATCTTTCGACGCTTCAGCCGCACATTGCGATGCATCTTTCAGCCCCTCTTTCGATGCCTTTGCATCGAGCAGAGCATTGAACTCACGCTGCTGAAGAGCAAGACTGTCGGCATAGGACTTACGACCCAAATCTGTCAGGATGACACGAGCTGCCATATATCAAACAACCGTTATATCTTATCTATATTGTCTCTGCGACACTTCGCCGCAAGCACCCTCCGCGCCTTTACAGCACCCCTTGAGCGCCTCCTCGGCCAAATAGGACGAGCGCACCAGCGGAGCGCTTGCGCAGTAGTCGAATCCCATATCGAGCGCCGCCTTCCGATACTCATCAAAGCGCTCGGGGACGACATATTCCGCTACGGGCCAATGCTGCGCAGCAGGTTGCAGATATTGACCTATGGTTACTATCTTCACCCCTGCCGCACGCAAATCACGCAACGTTTGCAGCACTTCATCTTCCCTCTCGCCAAGACCGACCATAAGACCGCTCTTGGTTCTCAATCCGAGGCTGCCCATATATGCCAATACCTCCAGTGAGCGACGGTACCCGGCCTTGGAACGCACCGAGGGCGTCAAACGCTCGACACACTCGATATTATGCCCCGCAATATCCGGATGCGATGCTGCAACGATATCTATCAGTTCGTGCCGCCCCTCCATATCGGGTATAAGAACCTCTATTGTCGTACCGGGATTCCTGCGGCGTACAGCCTCGACGGTTGCAGCCCAGTGCGCCGCACCACCGTCAGGCAAATCGTCGCGCGTAACCGACGTGATGACAGCGTGGCGCAACCCCATAAGGGCTATACTCTCCGCAACCTTATCCGGCTCGGAGGCATCGACCGCCTGAGGACATCCCGTCGCGGTGGCGCAGAAACGGCAACCGCGCGTACATACGTCGCCCAGAATCATAAATGTTGCCGTGCGGCGGCTCCAGCACTCGGCTTTGTTGGGACAGCGTCCGCTGCTGCAAATAGTATGCAGCGAGTGGCTTCTGACCACCCTGTCCACCTCGGCGAAGGTCGCGTCGCGGTGAAGTCTGATTTTAAGCCACGCCGGTTTTTCGGGCATTGCGGCTTTGCCGTCGTGCATTTTCGGCATTGTAATTATCTCTGTTTTCCGATTGTCGCAAAGGTAGCGGAATTTTTCGTCATATCCAAACAAAATAGCGGCTGCCGAAAAAGGAAAGGGACGGAACCGCCCTCCGCAGCAATTCCGTCGCCTTTGTTCACGAAAAAATTATTTTGTTATATTCTCTTTGAGAGTTCGGATTAATAGTTCGGTTAAAGTTCGGTTAAAGTTCATTTAGAGTCCGATTGAAAGACCGATTGAGAGTTCGCCACCCATTCTTAATCCTTGGCGCCACGTCTGCGCGTAAAAATATCGAAACGTGCAAGCAGAGGGTTGCGATGCCCGAAGACAAGCACCTCAACTACCAACAGCACCAAAGCCGTCCAGAGCAGATAGGGATACTTCTCGTCGTACTCATCGAAGCGTACCACAGAGAGTTCGCGCTGCTCTATGGCGTTAATCTCGGAGACTATCTCGTCGAGACCTATCGACTGTCGGGTTGCACGCACATAGGCACCCTGTGTCGCAGCAGCGATGCTCTGCAACATACCCTCGTCGAGTTTCGACACCACCATCTCGCCGTTCTCGTCGCGTATATAGTCGTCGCCGAGGTGTATTGGCGCGCCTTCGGGTGTTCCTATGCCTATGGTGAATATCCTGATACCCTCGCCGGCAGCGTATGAGGCGGCGTCAAGAGCATTTGCATCGTGCGTCTCGCCGTCGGTGATGAGTATTATCGCACGGCTGTTGCCCGACTCGGGCGAGAAGGTAAGGATAGAGGTCTCAATAGCCGAACCGACAGCGGTACCCTGAACCGATACCAAAGATGGCGATATGCGTTTCACGAAGGCCTTGGCCATACGGTAGTCCGACGTTACCGGAAGTTGCACCTGCGCCTCGCCGGCAAAGACCACAACGCCTATATGCTCCTGTTCGAGACGGTCTATAAGTTTGTCCACAGCATATTTCGTCCGCTCCAGACGGCTCGGCTCAAAATCATCGGCAAGCATTGAGTTGGAGACATCTATGGCCAACACCATCTCTATGCCTCGGCTCTTCTTCTCGCTCAATTTGGAGCCGACCTGCGGACGCGCGGCGGCAAAGATGACAAGCACGAACGCAACCGCCCATATAAAGAACTTAAATCCGTTGCGCCACGACGACGCCTCGGGCATAAGCAGGCGCAGCGTCTGCGGGTTGCCGAAACGGTTAAGACGGCGACGGCGCACAACCCTCGCAACAATATATATCACCACCGCAACAGGCAGTGCGGCAAGCAGATATAGCATTTCGGGATTAGCAAATCTAAACATACTACGGCAATTTGTTCAGCACTAATGTTCTTATCAAAAACTCGAGGGCGAGAGCCAGCAGCGCACCCAGAATCCACGCAAGACACTTTTCATGCGTAATCACATAGTTGTGGCTGACGATATCCACCTTGCTCTTTTCGAGCCGGTCTATCTCGTCGTATATTTCGCGCAGGCTGTTGTTGTCGGTAGCACGGAAGTAGCGGCCGCCCGTCTCCGATGCTATTTTTCCGAGTACCTCCTCGTCGATTTCCACATCGACCATCATCTCCATAACATTGCCGAACATATCGGTTACGGGATACGGCGCTTTGCCCTGCTTTCCGACACCTATGGTGTAGACCTTTATACCGTATTCGCCCGCTATCTGCGCCGCCATAAGCGGAGATATCTCGCCGCGATTGTTCACGCCGTCGGTAAGCAGTATCACCACCTTGCTCTCGGCATCGCTCTCACGCAGACGGTTGATGGATGTTGCAAGACCGTTTCCGATGGCCGTTCCGTCCTCTATAACGCCGCTGCGGAGACGCCCGAGGAGTGTTTTAAGCGTCTCCTTGTCCGTCGTCAGGGGAGACAGTGTGAATGACTCGCCGGCAAAGGCGACGATACCTATACGGTCCGTCTTGCGGTCGGCTATAAAGTCTGCCGCCACCTCCTTGGCAGCCGATATACGGTCGGGTGTGAAATCTCGGGCGAGCATCGAGGTGGATATATCCACAGCCATCACGATATCTATACCCTCGGCATCGGTTACCGACGTGTCGTCCCTTTCATCGACAATCTGCGGACGCGCCAGCGCCACTATGATGAGTGCCAATGCCGTGCAGCGCAGCACAAAGGGTATATGACGCATATAGTACCGCACGCTGCGCGGCGCACGCAGCACACCCTTCACGGTCGATATATCTATCGTGGCGCCGCCCTTGAGAGAGCGCCATACATAGTATGCCGCAAGTGGCAGAAGCAGCGTCAGCGCCCATAATATTTCCGGATGTAGGAATCTCATTTTTCACTCTTTTTTATCGGTTGCGGGATATTTCGTATCGTTTCGGCACTGCCGCCGCACACAAGTAAATCAAACCCACCCGACAACCTTACCAATTTTTGTTGCCGCGCACCACAACTCCGCGTTTTTCATTAAGTTTGTCCTGCGTCTTATCCTCCTGCGCCTGTATCGCATCGAGCATCGATTCAATCTGTTCGGGAGACATATAACTCTGACCCGAAGGTCTGTCGCCTTCCTTTTCGTCGTTCTTTTTATCGCTGTTTTCTCTATCGTTATTCGGGTTGTTATTGTCGTTGTTATTGTCGTTATTATCGTTGTCGCCGTTATTGTTCTTATCGTCCTTTCGGTTGTCGTTTTGGTCGTCGTTGTTTCGGTCGTTATCGTCCTTGTTCTGATTGTCGTTTTGGTCGTTCTGACCGCCTTGATTATTTTGATTGTTCTGGTCGTTTTGATTGTTCTGGTCGTTCTGGTCGTCGTTTTGGTTCTGCTGCTCGCGTTCAAGCAACTTCTTCACATACGCATAGTTATATTTTGCATCCCTGTCCGAAGGGTTGAGCCGCAGCGACGCCTTGTACGCCTCCAAAGAGTTTTTCAGCAAACTGTCCCTTCGCCCATCAATGCCGGCGTCGGGGCGTACCTGCCCGCGAGAGTCGGAAACATCTTCAGACTCCGCCTGCTCGAGATACATATTGCCGAGGTTATACCATGTTCCGGCGCGCTGGTAATCACTGTAAGAGTTATTGCCGACTATATGGCGGAACGTCTCCTCGGCCTCCTTATACTTCCCGTCGCGCAGATATGCGTTGCCGAGATTAAACCTCGCGGCAAACGAGTTTTCATCTCTCTCCAAAGCCTCTTTATAGTACCCTATACTGCTGCCGTAATCGCCTTTGCCGAACTCCTTGTTGCCGTCGCGGACAAGTTTGCGCTCGGGCATACGACGCTCGAACAGACCCTGCGCACAGAGTTCCGACGGCAGAAGCATGACAAACACCGCCAATGCGGAAAGCATATATGCAAACCTGCGCATAATTATCTTGTTTTTAATTTATTATCGAGTATCTCACTCTCATCACCCATCATCGGCTCCGCCTCCTTTGTCTCCTCGACGAAGTAGTATGCCTTATGCCAGTCGTCCTCGTTCTGTCCGGCTTCGGGTATGAACTTGGCAAACTTCACCAAATCGGCGTCGCGCAGTATGGTGATAAGGTCCGACGAGCGCTTCGCATCCATATCCGTACCCTTGACAGCCTCGATTATCTCGTCGGTCGTCATCTCCATCGCCCCTATGCCGTAACGACCCGAGAGATATGTACGCAGGATATCGGAGATTGTCGAGTAGTAGAGTTTGTGTTTGTCGTTCTGCCACAGCTTGCGGTTATGCAGCTCCTCCAAAGCCCTGATTGCGACGATATGTGGAGGCTCCGCGACCTCTGCCCCGACACGCTTTCCGAACGGGAGACCGTATCTCATAATCAGCCACACGACCAATACCGCAACGGCTGCAAGTATAAACAGCGCGACGACGCTCATAATGACGATATCTCTCACCTCGGCGAAACGGAACTCGAGTTCTTCCTGCGGTTTGATATCATCCGGTCCTTTCGCAAGTGCTGCGGAGTCAATGACGAACGTCCCCACTTTCAGAATATTGTCATTTTCGCTGTACAGCGTGTCGAGTATATTTTTATCGACATACAGCACCGCAGCGCGCCCCAGATTGAAGTTGCCCTCATCGAAGGCTTGCATGACATACCTTCTGCGCAGGGTCATGCGGCGGCCGTCGCGTCGGACGGTATCGACCGGATACGACTCACACAACTCCAGACCGGCAGAGAGGTCGGGCGCAAACTCCGGAAAACCGATATCCTGCGACAAATCCTTCTCGACCTCGATTGTATATGTAAATCTGTCGGCGACGGCTATGCTGTCCGGCTCCAGACGCGATGTTACGACAGGCTCCGCACCCCTCGCCGCCGCAAAGCCGAGAGAGAGAAAGAGGATTGCGATATAACGTCTCATCGTTGTTTGAATAGTTTTATAAGTTCGGCTACATAGTCCTCACCGGTGGATACCACAGCCGTATCCACATGGTTGTGTCTGAGTGTTTGTGTTATGACCTCATCGCGCGACTTCCAGTTGTCGGCGTAGTGTTCTCTCACGCGCCTCGACGAGGTATCGACCCACACCTTGCGCCCGCTCTCGGCGTCGCGCAACTCGACAATACCGACATCGGGCAACTCGCGTTCACGCTCGTCCACGATGCGTATGCCCACAAGGTCGTGGCGGCTGCCGGCAATCTTGAGAGCGTCGTCCAAAGCCGCAATATCCGACGAGGAGTCGATAAAGTCGGAGAGAATAAAGGCCGTGCAGTGCTTTTTATTAACGTTGCTCAGGAAACGTATCGGCTCCGCGAGCGACGTACCATTCGACACCGGCTCGAACTCTATCAACTCGCGTATTATCGCAAGGATATGGCTGCGGCCCTTTTTGGGCGGTATAAACTTCTCCACTCTGTCCGAAAAGAGGATGCACCCCACCTTGTCGTTGTTCTGCGCGGCGGAGAATGCCAGCACGGCGGCAATCTCGGTTATAAGACTCCTTTTAAGGCGGTCTGTCGAGCCGAAAAGACCCGACGCACTCACATCGACGATGAGCATCATAGTCAGTTCGCGCTCCTCCTCGTAGACCTTGATATGGGGTTTGCGCGAGCGGGCCGTTACATTCCAGTCTATATCGCGTACATCGTCGCCGGCGCGGTACTCACGCACCTCGGCGAAAGACATTCCGCGACCGCGAAAGGCCGTATGGTACTTGCCGGCGAATATCTCGTTGGACAGTCCCCGGGTCTTGATTTCGATTTTGCGTACCCGTTTGAGTATATCGTTTTCGCTTTCGCGCATCGGGCTACGGTACGATTACATTGTTCAGTATCTCGGTAACAATCTCCTCGGTGGTGATATTCTCCGCCTCGGCTTCGTAGGTAAGACCTATACGGTGTCGCAGCACGTCATGACATACGGCACGCACATCCTCGGGGATGATATATCCGCGACGGCGTATGAAAGCGTATGCACGTGCAGCCTTGGCAAGCGAGATGCTTGCACGCGGCGAACCGCCATAGGCGATAAGAGGACGCAGACGCTCCAGATTGTATTCGGCAGGCTCGCGGGTCGCGAAGATAATATCTATGATATACTTTTCGATTTTCTCGTCCATATAGACCTCCTCGACAACCTTGCGCGCGCGGACAATCTCATCGGGCGTAATAACCTTCGACACCGCAGGCAGCCCCTCTCCCGAGAGATTCATACGCACTATATCGCGCTCCTCCTGCTTTTTGGGATATGATATTCGCGTCTTGAGCATAAAGCGGTCTACCTGCGCCTCGGGCAGAGGATATGTTCCCTCCTGTTCGATGGGGTTCTGCGTCGCCAGCACCAGGAAGGGTTCAGGCAACTGATAGGTTGCATCGCCTATGGTAACCTGATGCTCCTGCATAGCTTCGAGAAGTGCGCTCTGCACCTTGGCCGGTGAGCGGTTAATCTCATCTGCCAGCACGAAGTTGGCGAATACGGGTCCTCTCTTTACGGTAAAATCCTCATTGCGCTGCGAATAGATAAGCGTACCGACCAGGTCGGCCGGCAGCAGGTCGGGTGTGAACTGTATACGCGAAAATTCTGCGTCCACAGCCTGGGCGAGTGTGGTTATGGCCAGCGTTTTGGCGAGACCCGGCACACCCTCCAGCAATATGTGTCCGTTTGAGAGCAGGCCTATGAGCAGCGTATCAATCAGATGCGACTGACCCACGATAACCTTCGACATTTCGCTGCGCAGCGTATCTACGAAGACCGATTCGCGCTCTATGCGTTCATTGAGTTCCTTGATGTTTACAACTTCCATTGCGGTATATTTTTCTGTTTTTACTCTTTTTACACTTACAACAAACGTCCTTTCTGCAAATTTATTGCAAAAATATGAAAAAAATCAGCATAGATATCTCTCTGCGTGCGACAAAGGATATTTGTCGAAAAAAATAGCGGCCGAAATGCAAAAAATCCCTTTTATTCTCCTTAACTTTGCGCTTATGAACAAAGATTCGATACTCGAAGGGCTTAACCCTGCCCAACGCGAGGCGGTCGTAAATTACGACTCACCCTCGCTTATAATAGCAGGCGCAGGGTCGGGCAAAACACGCGTACTGACCTCACGCATAGCGTATATGATAGAGCAGGGCGTGGAACCAGGCTCCATTCTTGCACTTACATTTACCAACAAGGCAGCCGAACAGATGCGCGAGCGCATAAAGGCTATGATAGGTCCCCGCAGCCGCTTTCTGCGTATGGGTACCTTTCACTCGGTCTTCCTGCGGCTGCTGCGCGAGAACAGCGAACTGATAGGCTACCCCTCAACATTCACCATCTATGACACATCGGACTCGCGCAACCTTGTAAAAAACATCGTAAAAGAGTTGGGACTGCCCGATGACAAGTACAAACCCTCCGTCGTCGCCTCGCGCATATCCTTCGCGAAGAACTGTCTTGTTACATCTGCCGCATACGCCGCAACGGCGGTCTATGCCACCGAAGACCGTCAGGCCGGACGACCGCACTTCGGCGAGATATACGACCTATACTGCCGCCGCTGCAAGCAGAACGGCGCTATGGACTTCGACGACCTGCTGCTTCAGACCAATATCCTGCTGCGCGACCACCCCGAAGTGCTGGCACGCTATCAGGAACTGTTCCAATATATATTGGTGGATGAGTATCAGGACACCAACTATGCACAATATATTATAATACGCCGTCTGTCGGCTCTGCACTCGCGTCTGTGCGTCGTGGGCGATGATGCGCAGTCGATATACTCGTTTCGCGGCGCCAAAATCGAGAACATCCTCAACTTCCGCCGCGACTACCCCGATGCGCGCGTATTCAAACTCGAACAGAACTATCGCTCTACACAGACCATAGTCGATGCCGCCAACTCGGTGATAGCCAAGAATGAACACCGTATGGACAAGCACTGTTTCTCGGCAGGCGACAAAGGCTCTCCCGTGCGCATTATGCGCGCCTATACCGACCGCGAGGAGGCCGATATGGTTGTAGACGACCTTCGCAGCCGTCTGCGCGCGGCGGGCGCGGAGTGGAACGAAGCAGCCATACTCTACCGCACCAACGAGCAGTCGAAAGCATTGGAAGATACGCTGAGACGACGAGGCATACCCTATCGCATTTACAGGGGCAACTCCTTCTACGAGCGCAAGGAGATAAAGGATATGTTGGGTTATTTCCGGCTCATAGTCAATCCTCTCGACGACGAGGCTTTCAGACGCGTCATAAACACACCCGCGCGCGGCATAGGCGACACTACCGTCGGACGTATCGCCGATATGGCGAGAGAGAGGGGTGTATCCATGTGGGAGGTGGTTATGACACTTATCCACGAGCCGCCGCAGGATACGGCGGCAAAGAACGTGGTACGCAAGGTAGCGGAGTTCGTGAAGATGACAGAAGAGTTGGCCGCCATGCGTGAGACAAGCACCCTCTATGATTTCGGTCAGGCTGTGGCCGTGCGCTCGGGGATGCTTGCATCGCTGAGAGCCGAAAACACACCCGAAGCGCAGAGCGCCGTAGACAATATCGAGGAGTTGCTCAACTCGATGCAACTCTTCAACGAGCAGCGCGAAGCCGAAATACGCGGCGGCGAACGAAGCGAGGAGGAGACGGCGACAGTCGAGGAGTGGCTGCAAGAGGTTATGCTCCTTACGGATATGGACCAGGATGAAGAGCAGGAGCGCAGCCGCGTAACGCTTATGACCGTACACTCGGCCAAAGGACTTGAATACGAATATGTATATATAGTGGGTCTTGAGGAGAATCTGTTCCCCTCGCAGCGCGCAATGGAGACCGCAGACGGGTTGGAGGAGGAGCGCAGGCTCTTTTATGTGGCCCTTACACGCGCCAAGCGCGAGGCGACACTCTCCTATGCCGAGACACGCTTCCGCTGGGGTTCGGTAGACTTCACACGTCCGAGCCGTTTTCTGGGCGAAATAGATGAAGAGTATATCGATGCCGATTTCGACCTGGACCGTGCATTGAAACGCGGTGCCGCCACAGCACAGAGAGAGGTGCATGGGACATCGGCTTTGGAGGAACTTCGCAAGCGTTTCGACTACCGTTACAACAACGGCAGTCAGCAGCCGGGCGGCAAACGAGGCGGCAGCGATGAGGGTATGACTGACAAAATATCACGTCCGCAGCGACCCGCAGCACCGCAAATGCCGCAAATGCCGCAAATGCCAAGCGAGCGTATGCGCAGTATGGGTATGCGTCGCGCAGACGAGAGTGCGGCATCGTCGGGCAGAGGAGCGGCACTGCCTTGCGGTTACGCCGCAGGCGACAAGGTGGAGCATATTAAGTTCGGGCGCGGAGTAATCACCGCCATAGAACCGCTTGCCACTGACCACAAACTGACAGTGGAGTTCGATGACGGCGACAGAAAGACCCTGTTGGCAAAGTTCGCCAAACTAAAAAAGATACAATAATCCGGATACGAACTGCGTTATGACGACAAAAGAGCGTTGTGAAGGAATCGTCGGGTGGTTTTCGCAGAATATGCCCTCGGCAGAGACGGAACTCAACTATCGTACTCCGTTTGAACTTTTGGTGGCGGTAATGTTGTCGGCACAGTGTACCGACCGCCGTGTGAATATGACCACGCCTGCACTCTTTGCTGCCTATCCCACGCCGCAGGCTATGGCCGGAGCCTCGGCAGAGGAGATTCTGAGATATATCAAAAGTATCTCCTACCCCAACAGCAAGGCGGCTCATCTGGCAAAGACGGCGCGAATGTTGTGCGAGGAGTATGGCGGAGAGGTGCCGTCCGATTCAGAGCAACTGCAAAGGCTGCCGGGCGTAGGACGCAAGACGGCCAATGTGCTTGGCGCCGTACTGTGGAACCGCGAGGTGATGCCTGTCGATACGCATGTTTTCAGGGTGGCGGCACGTACCGGACTCTCGACAAATGCACGCACGCCTTTGCAGACCGAGAAGCAGTTGGAGAGACGTCTGCCGTCGCACCTGCTGCCGACGGCGCACCATTGGCTCATACTGCACGGACGTTACGTCTGCACGGCCCGCGCACCCAAATGCAGCCGGTGCGGCATAGCCCCCTGGTGCAAGCATTACGCCGCCTGCGAGAGGGCCGCACGACAAACAACACAGCAAACAAATGCAAAAAAATAATAATATTTCAGATATAATTATTATCTTTGCAAAAATATGCGCCGTTCCGACCGGTCTCAGACAACTGAAGCGGAGGGGGTGGTGCCAATTAACCGAATAAACTTCAAATGATTATGAAAAAATTGTTCAGCGTATTGCTATGTATCTCGATGGTCGCTTTTGCGGCATCGTGCGGCAATGACCCCACCGGCAGCGGCGGCGACAACGGCGACGGCGGCTCCAACAACCCCGGCGGTAACGAGAGACCCAACCCGAGCGTTGGCGACAACGAACTCAACAGGCAGTTTACGGACGCATATATGTCTTCGCACTATCTGTGGAACGAAGAGTATAACAACACCGTCAAGGACTTCGACCTGACGTACAACTTCTTCCTGCAGAACAGCCTTATACAACTTTACAGAAGCGGTGTAAATCTGCTGGACGGATATCAGTATGAGGCCAACACATGGCGTTACTACACCTATATCGAGCGGTATGATGCCGGCAGAGCGCCCGAGACGACGGGCAAGAATATGGTAAGAGGCTTCGGTATGAATGTGCAGACGTTTAATATTGACCCTGTAACGGGTGCGGCCGTACTCCTCGTGAAGTATGTTTACCCAGGTTCTCCTGCCGATGCAGCCGGAATAACGCGCGGTACGCTTATCGGCAAAGTAAACGGACAGGTGCTTACCGAAGCCAACTTTTCGAACTACATCAACGACTTCGTATTCCCTCACACCGCCAACATCACACGTGCTTTGGGTACGGTAACAGCCAACACCGAACAGGGAACATACTGGTACAACGACGGCAATATCGCCGTCCAGACCGGTTCCTACTACGAGAATCCGATAGTTTTCTCGCAGGCGCGCCTTGTTCGCGGAAAGAGAATCGGTTATGTCGTATGTGTTGATTTCAACTCCGCCTACAACCAGGAGTTGATAGACGTATTCCAGACATTCCAGGAGAAAGGAGTAACGGATATTATTTTAGACCTGCGCTACAATGGCGGCGGCGATGTCGATGCGAGTGCACTTCTGGCAAGCCTCGCGGCAAGTTCGCACGTTAAGGATAACAACCAGGTGTTCGCATACTACCGCTACAACAACAGACGTATGATTGAGGGCGGTTACGATACGGACAACTACAAGACCTATCCTCACACCAACTTCGACTACGAGCAGGCTCACAAATACAACTTCAACTTCAACACGGTATATGTCATCACGACGGCGGATGCCACCTCGCCTGCAAGCGAACTGCTCATAAATGCACTCAAGGGTATCGACGTGCCGGTGAAGATTGCAGGTTGCAATCGTACCACCGGTCAGAATGTGGGTGTTGAGCCTATAACGACTCCGGAACCTGTCAAGGGTTACGACTATGTTCTGGCACCCGTAACATTCCAGGCCTACAACGCCAAGGGCAACAGTGATTATTCCAACGGTTTTGCTCCCGATATCACCAAAGATGACTATGATACGCACTTCCCTGTCTACGATTGGGGCTACATAGGTTATCTTGCTGACCGCGACGAGGAGACAGGCGAACTTACACCTACCGACGAGATGGTTGATTCGGACTATTTCCTGTATATAATCGATGATATCATCGGCGGCAATGTCAAACCGGGCGACTTCGGTTCAGAAGGCGAGGATGATACAGAGAACGAAGTCAAGGCAGTAGCGGCAAGCAAGGGTGGCAAGGCCGGCACGCTGCACGCAAGAAAACTCGTTCAGCCCGAAAAGGCAGACTTCCGCAAGCGCTTTATGTATCTCTCGCAGGAGGTGAAGTAACGCGGTCTGCGGCGGATTGACGTAAAGATATCACAAACCGCAACGGTTTTATAACGCGGAAAATTTTATAAAAACACTCCCGATTTGCACAGGCAGCCGCAGGGCAGGGCCGGCGAATCGGGAATGTTTTTTGTTATTCAGCGCTTTTTTACTATCTTTGTCTCGATGAATATCCGGGAAGAATCCATATCACAACTGAAGGAGTTGCTATGCAGCACGGAGCGGCCGCTCAAGACCGTCATCGTATCGCACACGAATCCCGACGGCGATGCCATAGGTTCGTCGCTGGCGTTACAAACGCTCTTCAAGCACTTCGGACACGAGGCGAAATGTATTCTGCCCAACAAATATCCATACTTTCTGGATTGGGTACCCGAGGCTGACAGCATACTCGTACTCCGCAATGAGCCGCAGGCGGCGATGGATGCGGTAGCGGCAGCCGACATCATCGTCTGCGCCGATATGAGCAATCTCTCGAGGCTCGAGCAACTGAGCGGAGTGATAGACTCCAACACCACCGCCCGAAGGATTCTTGTAGACCATCATATCTCTCCCGAAGAGGGTTTCGATATTGTATTTTCGCATCCCGAGTCGTCGAGTACCTCATTTTTGGTCTACTGCCTGATTGAAAAGATTACCGGCACGGAGGTCATATCCGAAAGGACGGCCATACAACTCTATGTGGGTATGATGACCGACACGGGCAACTTCTCATTCTCATTCCTCACGCCCGAACTCTTCCGCGCGGTGGCGGTGCTGGCAGGAAAGGGGATAGATATCCCGACTATATACAACAGTGTATACAACTCCTTTACCGAGGGTCGTGCGCGGCTCTTCGGATATGTCATAAACCGCAAGATGCACACCCTGCGCAAAGGCACGGTGGCATATATGACCCTCACCGAAGAGGAGATGCGCCGTTTCTGGTTCCGTCCGGGCGACAGCGAGGGCTTCGTGAACTATCCGCTGACGATAAAGAAGATGAAGATGTCGGCCATATTCATCGAGTCGGGAGATTTTATACGCATATCGTTCCGTTCGAGGGGCGATGTGGATGTAAATATATTCGCCAACCGCTATTTCAATGGCGGAGGTCATCGCAATGCGGCGGGAGGAAAATCTTTCGTGCCGATGCAGCAGACCGTAAAACGTTTCCTGGACGCCGTCGAGGAGTATGCACGCGAGGGCGGGCTTAATCCATGTCCCAAACATAAAAAACAAACTGAATAGACCATGTTCAAAACATATCTGCGCCTGCTGGGCTTTGCCAAACCGCTCGGTCGCTATGCAGTACCATACTTTATATATGCAGCGTTGCACGCCCTGTTCAACACCTGCACCTACGCACTGATAATGCCTATACTGAAGACCATGTTCGCCGAGAACTATGTCTTCAAACCCGAATACGATATGCCGCAGATGGCATTCAACGAGGAGTCAATATCGCGTCTGCTCAACTACTTCTACACTCATATCTTCGGCAGCGAGTTCAAAATGCCATACGTGCTTGCGCTGCTGGCGGCGCTGCTCATATGCGTCAATCTGATGAGCAATCTCTTCCGCTACCTGAGTTCGTATACCGTCGAGTCGCTGCGCAACAACACCGTACAGCGTATGCGCAACGCCATGTTCGACAACATTATAGATATGAATGTGGGCTATTTCAGCGACCAGCGCAAGGGCGATATCATCTCACGCATAACATCCGATGTATCGGTCGTGCAGTACTGCATAACAAACACGTTGCAGGTGGCATTCCGCGAGCCTATGCTTATCATAGGATATGTGGTGCTTATGGTCAATATCTCGTGGCAGTTATCAATCTTCTCGCTGCTGTTCATACCCCTCGTCGGGCTTATCATAGGCAATATCGTCAAGCGTCTGCGACACCCCGCAAGCAAGAACCAGAAACGTCTGGGCGAACTGGTGAGCGTCATGGAGGAGTCGCTCTCGGGAATAAAGATTCTCAAGACCTACAACGCCACAGAGTATGTCAAGCACAAGTTCCACACTCTCAACGCCGAGATTAAGCGTCTTATGCTATGGATGGCGCGTCGTCAGCAGTTGGCATCGCCAATGAGCGAATTTCTGGGTATTATGGCCGTAGCCGTTATTCTGGTCTATGGCGGTTCGCTTGTGATGAACGGCTCGATAAGTGCTGCCGGATTCATAACATTCGTGGCTGTCTTCTCGCAGATAACACGTCCCGTGCGCTCGTTTATCGACCAGTTCGCCAATATCAACCAGGGAGTGGCCGCCGGCGAGAGAATATTCGCGATGACGGATGCCGTATCCGAGATTCAGGACAAGGAGGGCGCTGTGGAGTTCGAGGGTCTGAAAGAGAGCATCGAACTGCGCGGCATACACTTCTCGTATGACGGTTCGAGGGAGGTGCTGGACGGAATATCATTCGAGATACGCAAGGGCGAGACGGTTGCACTGGTAGGACCTTCGGGCGGCGGCAAGTCCACACTCAGCGAACTTCTGCCGCGCTTCTACGACGCCACACACGGAGAGATACTGCTCGACGGACGTCCCATAGGCGACTATACGCAAAGCAGTATCCGCGCACATATGAGCGTCGTAACACAGGACACGGTGCTGTTCAACGACACGATAGAGAACAATATAGCGATGGGCAAGGTCAATGCCACACACAAAGAGGTCGAAGAGGCTGCACGCATAGCCAACGCCCATGACTTTATCACCGAAAGCCCCGAAGGATACGACACCAACATAGGCGACAGAGGTGTAAAACTGTCTGGCGGGCAGCGGCAGCGTCTGAGCATAGCGCGTGCCGTACTGAAGAACCCCGAGATACTTATCCTCGACGAGGCGACCTCGGCTCTCGACACCGAGAGCGAGCGACTGGTACAGGAGGCACTGAATAAACTGCTCAAGGGGCGTACATCGGTGGTTATTGCACACCGTTTAAGCACCATACGCAATGCCGACAAGATAATCGTAATAGACAAGGGCCGCATAGCCGAGAGCGGTACTCACAACTCCCTTATGGAGCAGGGCGGCATATATGCCAAACTTATCGAGATGCAGAAGATAGCATAGGAAGGGGCAGATAAGTGGGCATATACTGAAATCCGCAACCCGATACAAAAATCAAGGTAATGATGCACAATAAAGGTCGT
>JAFLRT010000035.1 GCA_022511295.1 Alistipes sp.
TAATCGACATTTAGTCGATTTTCGTTGCTCACGCTCGGGATAACAAACAAGTTTGTTCTCCTCTCGCTTAATCGCAACGTTCTCGCCGCGCCCCTGCCCCCCCTCGGGGGCGCGGCGGCACCTCACAGAGGTGCAATTATATTTTGTTCCACGTGGAACATCTCCTTTTGCCGCCGTATCGTTGCAGTATCGTCGCCGTATTGCCGCTGTATCGTCGCTGTATCGCCCCTTATCTCCCGAAACGAACAAGCAATACATTGACATCGGCAGGCGAGACACCCGGTATGCGCGAAGCCTGACCGATAGTCGCAGGACGTATGCGTGTGAGTTTTTGACGCGCCTCGATGGTGAGCGACTGCATCGAACCGAAATCGAAACCGGCAGGAATGGCGATATTCTCGAGACGGCGCAACTTCTCGGCTATCATCTTTTCGCGTTCGATATAGCCGTGATACTTTATCTCAATCTCAACCTCCTCGGCTGCGGCAGTTGAAATGGCATTATCCGCGATGAATTTATCGAGTTTGGGCAGGGCGGTGCGCAGACCGTCCAACGTAACCTGACTGCGTGAAAGCACATCATAGAGTTTGCGGCCCTGCGACAAAGGCTCCGAACCGACCGAAATTAAATAGTCTGAAATTTCGCACGGTTTGACACTCTCCTTGCGCACATACGAAAGAAGCGATTCTACGGATAATTTTTTCTGCTCGAATTTTTTGTATTTTTCTTCTGAAACCAGACCGATTTCGTAACCTTTTGGCGTAAGTCGCATATCGGCATTGTCCTGTCGCAGCAAAATACGATATTCTGCGCGCGATGTAAACATACGATACGGCTCATCGACACCCTTTGTTACGAGGTCGTCAATCAGCACACCTATATAAGCCTCGTCGCGGTGCAGGACAAATGGCTGCTGACCCGCTATGCGGCGATGGGCGTTGATACCTGCCACAAGCCCCTGCGCTGCCGCCTCCTCGTAGCCTGTCGTGCCGTTTATCTGACCCGCAAACCATAGATTATCAACGAGTTTAGTCTCCAACGAGTGGTGCAGTTGCGTGGGTGGGAAGTAGTCGTACTCTATGGCGTAGCCCGGGCGGTAGACGTGTACGTTCTCCAGACCGCGTATAAGGTGTAACGCCTTGATTTGCACGTCGTAAGGCAGCGATGACGAGAAGCCGTTGAGATAGTATTCGTGTGTCGAGCGACCCTCGGGTTCGAGGAACAGGAGGTGTTGTTCTTTGTCGGCGAAGGTGCGTAGTTTATCCTCGATGCTGGGGCAGTAGCGCGGACCGATGCCCTTGATTGTGCCGTTGAACAGAGGAGAGTCTTGAAAACCCTCGCGCAGAGCGGCGTGAACCTCGGACGAGGTGTATACGCCATAGCAAGGTAACTGATTTACAACGGGTTGTGTGTCGTCGCCGAATGAGAATTTGGACGGAGCCGCATCTCCCGCCTGCACCTCGAGAGCGGAGAAATCTATGGTTCGTCCGTCGAGACGTGCGGGTGTTCCGGTCTTCATGCGTCCTGTCTCGAAGCCTGCATCGACGAGGCATCGGGTTATGCCGTGAGATGCTGCGTCGCCGGCTCGTCCGCCCTCGGCATTTGCTCGTCCGCAGTGCATAAGACCCTCGAGGAAGGTGCCTGCGGTGAGTATCACGGCGCGGGCGTTGAACCTCACGCCCATACGAGTCTTGATGCCCGTTATGCGTTGTCTGCCGTCGCGGTTTTCGATAAGCAGTTCGGCGGCAGTGTCTTGCCACAGATAGAGGTTGGGTGTATTTTCGAGTGTTGCGCGCCACACCTCGGAGAATCGGCTCTTGTCGCACTGCGCGCGCGGACTCCACATGGCGGCGCCTTTGGAACTGTTGAGCATACGAAACTGGATTGTTGTGAGGTCGGTTATACGGCCTGTCTGTCCGCCGAGAGCGTCTATTTCGCGTACTATCTGACCCTTTGCGACACCGCCTATGGCTGGGTTGCAGGACATGTCCGCGAACTTGGTCATATCCATCGTTATGAGGAGTGTTCGTGAGCCGAGACGTGCTGCTGCCGCCGCGGCTTCGCACCCTGCGTGGCCGCCTCCCACAACTATTATATCGTAATCAAAACTCATTTTTCTTAATTTTTACAGGCACCTTAAAAGTCAGTCGGCTTTTTTCGTTCCCGCGCTAATCGACTAAAGGTCTATTTTCGTTGCCCGCGCCGCGCCCCAGCCCCCCCCTCGGGGGCGCGGCGGCACCTCGCCGAGGTGCAAAATACACTATATTTACGCCTTTTTACACTCGCCTCGCACCTGCCCCTCCAACGGGGAGCGGCGGCATCTCGCCGAGGTGCAATTTACACTATTTTAACGCCTTTTTACCTCGCCTTGCACCTGCCACTTCAACGGGGGCGCGGCGGCACCTCGCCGAGGTGCAATTTACGCTATTTTTACGCCTTTTTACGTTATTTGACATCCGTCGCGTAGCACGTATGCCACAGACGCAGATAGCGGTTCTCTTTGGCGCGCATACGCTTTGCTGCCGAGGGGCTTTTGTCCTTCTGACCGCACAGATGGAGCAGACCGTGAACGACCACGCGCAGCATCTCCTCGTGTGTTGGGGTGCCGTATATGCGTGCATTGTCGGCTACGGTGTCGGTGTCGATAAATATCTCGCCGGCGACGGCACCCGTATGACGACGGTCGCCGTATTCGAATGTTATGACATCGGTATAGTAGTCGTGTCCGAGGAACTGCCGGTTCATCGCGAGCATATTGTCGGACGACGAGAAGATATATCCAACCTCGTCGATGGTGTAACCCTCCGAGAGGGCTGTTTCGGTCAGCCACTCGCGCACCTTGCGTCTGCCTCGCAGCCTATAACTGCTGCCGTCATTGTCGAAGCGTATTTTCATTTCAGCACCACTTGTAATTTGCTTTCCGCGCCTTTCCGGAATACTCTTTTATCTCTTTGGAATATGATTTTAGAACGAGATGGGGTAATTGGTCAAAAGAAGCGTTCGGTAATGCACATCGCCTGTCGAGGGGTCTATGGATGCACCGAGAACGCCGATATTCTGATTCACCTTCACCTTGTCGCCCTTCTTCACGAATACCTTCGAGAGGTTCGAGTAGGAGGTGAGTTTCTTCTCGCCGTGCGCGATATGCACATCATAGCGCCTCTCATCCTCTATGTATCTTACCTCTGTTACCAGTCCGTCCCAAACCGCAGCGGCGCAGGAGCCGTGCTTGCCGTAGATATAGTATTTTTTATTCGTTACCTTCTCTATCCTGCCGCCCGAGACGGGGTTTTTCATCTTGCTGCCCGATGCGAGATTGCTTCCGACGGTATTGCCCTTGGCGAGTTTTTCGAACTCTTTTTGTGCGGATGCGAGACGTTTCTCGTTCTCGGCTTTGTTTTTGAGCGTCTGTTTCTCCTTTTCAGTGAGTTGCTTAATGGCATTTTTGGTCTCGTTCTGAATCCTCTGCAGGCGGTTTTTCTCGGTCAGAATTGACTTTTGAGCCTCCTCGAGGCTCTGTTTCTGTCTTTCGAGTTCTGCGCGCTGTGCGAGCAGGTTGCTTTCGAGCGTCTCTATCTCCGCGAGGGCGTCGAAGCGTGCCTTGGAGAGTTGCCGCAGCAAGGCTATGCGCTCCGCCATCTCGCGGAAACTGCCCGACGAGAGAACGAATGACAGATAACTGTTGTTGCGATAGTTGCGATAGGTCTCGCGTATGGTCTCGGTCAATTTGCGGCGATGTATCTCAAGTTGCGCCTGCGTGGCGGAGACGATGCTGTCCGTATGCGTAAGCTCTGTCTGAAGCTCATCGCGCGACTGTTCGTTGGCCTCGAGCAGCTCCTGACTTATATCGAGCTGTCGGGCGAGATTGCGCACCTCGGCCTCTTTCGACGCCTTCTGTTTTTTGAGCTGAGAGAGATTCTTCTCATCATTTTTGAGCTGTGTCTGGAGATTTGAAATCCTGTTCTTCAGCTCGTTGCTTTTTTTATTGTTCTGAGCCTCGAGCGGCGCTGCCGTCAGCGCGATAAGAGCGATGACGATGAGCGTGATTTTTGAGATGAATCCGTGTCGCATAGTTGTTGTCGGGGTTACGCAGTTAAACAGAGATATCTATCGGTTTTGTTGGTTCTTTATGCGTTGTTGGACCGCTTCGGGGTCGTATCCTGCATCGAGTGCGCGCTGCCAGTATATGCGGGCCATATATGCCTCCCCGAGGGCATCGAGAATATCGCCGTAATGCATACGCAAATCAGGACTGCCGGTGCGGTCGAGGGCGATGGCACGTTTGATGGCATCCTGCGCCTCGGCATAACGACCCAGACGATACAACACCCACGCATAGGTGTCGATATAGGTTGGGTTCTCCTTCTCGAGACCGACGGCCTTGACAGACATCGCCAGCGCCTTGTCGAGGCTCTTTGTACCCTTTTCGAGAGAGATGTAATAGGCGTAGTTGTTGAGTGCCGCTGCGTTGTCGCCGTCATATTTGAGTGCTTTGTCATAGGCTTTGTAACACTCCTTGAGCAGGCGGCCGCTTCGCTCCTCCTCGTATTGCCGGTAGAGCATATCGCCGATATAACCGTAGAGTATGCTGCGTGTGGCATCATCTTCGGCATAATCGAGCGCCTGACGCGTTAGGCGAAGCGCCTTTTCGGTCTCTTTGACGGTGGCAGCCAGTATGGCATAACTGACATATACTTTCAACTCTCCGGGGAAGAGTTCCAATGCCGTCTGCATATAGTTCTCGGCCGATTCGGGCCGTCCTGCGAGCATCTCCATATCCGACGTCCTTATATAGAGGTCGGGATGCCGGTTTTCGGGATTCTCCAACATCTCTCTGCATATCTGCGCCGAGCCTTCGATATCATTTGCCAAAAAGAGATGTATCGAGTAGTATATCGCAGCATCGGGACTGTCGGGATAGAGCGTGTAGAGCGTCTTCGACAACTCGCCCATCTGACTGAAGTGGTCCATATATAACTCATCCTCGCTGCAGAGACGACGGAATACCAGCACTTTGGGTTCGACCGGCACACTCGTGTCCCCGAAGATGCCTTGCAACTCATTCAGATAGCCATCTATATCCTCTTTCTGAAGATAGTAACCCGCCAGTGCGTAACGGGTCCAGAAATCCGATGCGTCGGTCTCTGCGGCACGCACCAAAGCGGCGTATGCCAGCGAATCCTCGCCGCGCCTCTGATATATCTCTCCGAGAGCGATGTAGTTCTCGGTCTCGTATGGCCGTGCCTCGACATCGCGCAACGCCTCCGCCAATGCGCGGTCGTACTGCTTGGTTTCGAGCAGCAACTCGCGCTTCAGACGTGTTATTGCAGGCTGAATCCCCGCCTGTACCTCCGCCGAGTCGAGAACGGCTATAGCCTCGTAGGGCTGCTCGTTGTATTGGTAGAGCAACGCCAGCATATGATAGTAATTCGCCTCGCGGAAGCGCTCCACAAGACGTTCGGATTCCGGCAGCGCCTCATTGTAATGTCCGGCCGACAGCAGCGCCGTAACATAGTTTTCGAGATACCACTTGTTGGTTGTGTCGAGTTGCGCGGCACGACGTGCAGGCTCTATGGCGAGGTCGGGGTCGCTCTCCAGCATAAGTTTCGAGAGACGATACCACGCAGGGGCATAGGTCGAGTCGGCGGCGATGGCCTCCGAGAGCGTTAAGAGTGCCGCGAGACGGTCTCCCTCGACCTCCTGCGACAGTATGGCATCCGTGCAGGCATAGAGCAGTGCGAGAGAGTCGTGCGGCGGCTCGCTGCGGAAAGGGATGTCAGTCCGGCTGTCAGTGTTGTTGCTTTTGTTGTTGTGTCTGCTCTTGGCTGTTGCGTGTTGCGGTGCTTTGACAAAGCCGCAACATAGTAACGCCGTCAAAAACAGCGCCGGCAGTATAGTTGTTATCGTTCTCTTTTTCATCGTTTACAGGAATAACTCACCTCGAAGAGGTGCTGCGCGCCGCAGCCTTCCGCCGGCGGAGGCGCGCAGCGCTAACATCCGCACTCTGCGACACGCCCTTTTTGTATATCATTGCGCCTTTTTGCACATTGCTGCGTGTTTTTTGCGCAGCACCTCTGCGCGGTGCAATATTACAGTGCGCTGTCGAACTGATGCAAAAAGCGTACATCGTTCTCGAAGTAGAGTCGCAGGTCTTTAACGCCGTACTTGAGCATGGCGATACGCTCCACACCCATACCGAATGCGAAACCCGAATACTCTTTGTGGTCTATGCCGTTGGCCTCGAGGACATTGGGGTCTACCATACCGCATCCCATAATCTCGAGCCACCCCGTACCCTTGCAGACGTTGCATCCCTTGCCGCCGCAGAGGTTGCACGATACATCGACCTCGGCCGACGGCTCGGTGAAGGGGAAGTATGAGGGGCGCATGCGTATCACAGCCTGCTCGCCGAACATCTCCTTGGCGAAGTAGAGGATGGACTGCTTCATATCGGCAAAGGATACACCCTTGTCGATGTAGAGTCCCTCCACCTGGTGGAATATGCAGTGCGCGCGATATGATATGGCCTCGTTGCGGAATACACGCCCCGGGCAGATGACTCTTATGGGCGGCTTTTGACGCTCCATAGTGCGCACCTGAATCGACGAGGTGTGCGTGCGCAGCAGGATATCGGGGTTCTTCTCGATGAAGAATGTGTCCTGCATATCGCGTGCCGGATGCTCCGGCGGGAAGTTGAGTGCCGAGAAGACATGCCTGTCGTCTTCGATTTCGGGTCCTTCGGCGACGGTATATCCCAAACGGGCGAAAATATCGACAATCTGGTTGCGGACGACGGATATGGGGTGTCGTGAGCCGAGTTCTTCGGCGCAGCCGGTGCGTGTCATATCGCCTGCCGACGATGCGGGCGCCGCAGCAGCCTCGAAGCGTTCGCGGAAGAGGTTTATACGCTCTGTGGCAGCCGTTTTGAGTGCGTTTATCTTCTGTCCCAACTCACGTTTGTGTTCCGGCGCTACGGAGCGGAACTCTTCGAGCAGGGCGTTGAGTTCGCCCTTTTTGCCCAAAATCTTTACACGGAACTCCTCGAGAGCCGCTGCCGACTGTGGTGCGAACTCCTCGACACGTCGCAGCAACTCATTGATTTTGTTGTTCATATAGTAACTCTTTAACCGTTTGTTGTTAATCGTATATGAAAGTATATTTGCGTGTTCGGGGATTATAAATAAACCCGCATACAATATATGACCCCTTGCCTGTATATCGATATACGATTACTTCATTATTTTGTTTGAGAGCACTCGTTAAATATTCCATATTGGGACTCTCGAAAAGGTTTTTGACAGCTTCTGCCGTTGTGGGCATATTTTGTTTGGCTTGCGACATCGATATTACATCTTCGTCAACTATATAGTGGTACGTAAGGGCTCCATTATCGTATGAGAGATGTGTCATAGTAACTCCGTTCCCAGATGATATCGGGCAAATAGAGTTAGTTCTATTTACCTCAGCGGTTATTATATCCGATTGAGAGTAAGCGAAATTTATCGATGCCATTAACAGCATTACGACCATCAATAATTTTTTCATAGCGAGTTTTTTATTAATTAATTTGTGAATATATATATTCCCCTGCAAAAATACACATATTTTTCGATATGATATAAAAAAACGGGTTGCATTTATTGCAACCCGCATTATAGATGTCAGTATGTTCGTTACCCGATATGATGTTCGATACGCCGCCTCACATAGCGTTTAAGCCACTCAAAGAGGGGCGCCGAGGATAGAACCGATGCATTTTCGAGGAATGACCACAACTCCACGCCGCAGACGAAACCTGCAAAGAGCCGTGTCAGATTGAGCGTCATAAAGTTGAGTATGCAGCACTCGGTAAGCCATATCATGGCGATAGCGGTAACCGTAAAGCCCGTCTTTGTTACCGTCCGCCACGCCTCGCGGCTCTCGAAGAACCACCGTCTGCCGTCGCGCCGCGCCTCGGCACGGCTCGCAGCCACCCCCGACACGAAGTCCGCCGCGATGAATATCAACGCGCAGAGGATTGTCGGGGCTATGGGAGCGAAGAGCGAGAGCATCCCTGCCAGCAGACCGCTAAAGAATCTGTACAAGGCCTCCATCGGTAGAGCATCTGTGCAGAATATTCTCTTCGGGCTTGTATTGCGGATAATCTGCTTTGTTTTGGTCGAGATGGTCGCTCAGTGCTTTGAGGAGTGTTCGCGCCTTTTCGCGCAGCGCCGCACGCGCATCGACAGTTCTCTGCCTGTCGGCAGCGGCGTATGACGATGAGTGAGGCACCGTCGAGCCGAAGCGTCCGGTGTTGATATCCATAAGAGGCTGCAACATATAACGTGTGAAAAAGGCGGCTGCCGGAACGACATACTCCTCGCGCAATGACGGATATTCGCCCTGTGCAAGACACTCGTACAGCTCACGTCCTGTTACGGGCAGGATGTACCGCTGTTCTGCCGCCGCAGCGTCGGCAGGTGTTATGGCCGACGGCTCGACATACTCTCCGTGCGCGAAGGCGTGGTCGATAACCTCCTGCGGCGATGTAAGATTGATATTCGTGCTGTTCATAGGTCGTCAGTCGATACTTTTGAGGTTGTACTTGGTTATCTGTGCGATGAGTTTCTGTTGGAGTTCGTCCTCGGGGTCGTAGTCGAGACCGTCGGCCTTGCGCGCCTCCCATACCTTCATATAGAGCGGTTTGGAACGTGTTGGCGGTCGGTTCACGATTTGGAGGGACGAGGCGTCGATACCCGCTATATCTCGCAGGATGATGACAATCGGCTCCATCAAATCGGCCTGCTCGGCGAGGATTACGGTGTTGAGGGCAATCTCATACTCGTGCAGAATGCGTTCGGAGTTGAACCCCGAGGCGTAGTCCAACCCGCTGAGCGAACGGAACCACGAGTGCGCTATGACGATATCGGACGTCGCCTGGTCGTGAAGTTCTTTCCAGTCGCCGTCGTTCTGCGCCGTGATGGGTATGAAACGCGAGTTGTCGTTGGCACTGCCGTCTTTCAGGACGAACATCACCTGCCCGGGCGTACCTGCGAACTTCTCCTCGGCCAGACGTACTATGCGTTCGGCCTGCGCTTCGCTGTCGGCGGTGCAGTCGAGCATCATGACACCCGAGAGTTGGAACGAGTTGTCGAGACGCGATATGTTCCACTTGTCGGTTTTGTATGCCACCACCGAGCAGTTGTATCCGGCGATGTATGGAGGAACGCCGTAATGTGTGAACATAGGCTCGTAATCCTTGTAGTGTATCATCGAGCGCAGTGTTCCGTCGGGCTGCTCCTCGAATAACGGGTAGAGAGGGAGAGATACGGCCTCCTCGGGACGGAACGCCGCCCAGTCGTGATGCAGCAGGATATGTTTGTCGTCGCGCGCCACGCGGCAGCGCGAGGCATCCTGATGCACGAGCGAGAGGAAGGAGTGCTGCGCATCGGTTATTATCTCGAGAAAGGCGTTTCCGAATAGCGACTTGTCGAAAGCCAGACGGTTAAGCACCTGCCTCAAGGTCTCGCCGCTGCCGTTTACGTGTTCGATGAACTCACCCAGACGCCTGTTCCCCGAGTCGTAAGTAAATCCCTTGCCGGAGATATAGTCGGCCTTGTCGTTGATTATACGCCGGTGTGTGGTCGAGCGCCGCGACATGAGTGCGAGAGCATTCGGAAAGAGATTGTCGTCGCCCCAGCGCCAGAACTTGTCGCTCGAGACGCATGTGCGGTCTGAAAGGGCGGCATAGGGGTCAATCGCAGAGTTTCCTACGGCGGCGACGGCTGTTTTCAATTTGGTCTTCATGGTAGGTCGTTTAATTGTTGTCTATTTCGGCGGCGAAGGCGTCGTCGGTACACTGCAGAACCATCACTGCCGTTGGCCTGTCCGCGTTGCTGCATCCCGAGAGAGCCTCTATGCTTCGCAGTTTGAGCGGCTGTCCGTAGGGGATGTTGGCCGAGGTCCCTGCTATGAGATGCCTGCCGTCGCCCATCTCGATACGCGCCACCACGCCTGTGTGGCGCAGCAAATGGATAAATGAGGGGTGGAACCAACGCTCTGCGGCGTCGCGGTCGGCCACTAATTTGAGAGTGTGTGTTACTGTTTTGACGCCGCCGCGTATCTCGAGCCGTTCATCGAATGACGAGCGGTCGTCGATAAGAGGGCAGGCAATCATCGTCTCGGGACCGTCGTCGGTGCTGCACTTGGTGCCGTCATCCGAGAATGTTGCGATAAAGCGTTCCGCCGAGGCGATGAGTACCGCCCGCACCCCGCCCGCCGGTTTGCGGCGGACGGGCTTTTGCGGATTCTGTGCCATAGAGCGGCTACTTCGAGTAAGCGTATGATACGAGTTTGGGGTCTATCACACACGTACCTGCGAGGAATACGGCACGCTGACGGTTCTCCATACTGTCGGGATTGTACCACAAACGTACTTCGGCTTCGGGACAGTCGGCTGTGTTCAGTGCCAGGACGAGGTTGCGTCTGTCTGCCAGTACGGCTACCGTCGTAGGCAACTTGCAGTACTTTATCATATGGTCCACACCCATATTTACTACGGGTATGCCGTGATAGCAGAGACGCTCGCGACCGTCGATGCTCTCGCGGTATGCAGAGTCGGCGCCCTTGCTGTCGAGATACTGCTCGTAAGCCTCGTATATGTCGCCCGTAACGAAGTATGCCAGTTGGTTGTCCTTGCGCAGCGAGCGCAGAACGTAGTCGCTGCTGTGCCAGAGCGTGTCGAGGATGTCGATTATGTTGTCTACCGATGGCGTGTCGTCGATGGTGAATGACGGAGTTCTTCTGTCGGTGGCATATTTGTGGATATGCTTCAGCACGCCGTCGAAGGTGCGTAAACTGGTATCGGAGAGTGTGTTGCCAATCCACGAGGTGAGGCGCACGCCTTCGGCCAAAGCGGCTCTGAAGAGTTCTGTTTCGACCTTTTCGAGGATTGTTCCGGAGAGGTCCTGCATATTCACGTCGGCTTTGTTTACCAGATACTCGTATACATGAGTGAAGTAGTCTGTTGCGGCGAAAGCGCTCTCGGCCTTGACGCGCTGCATATCTATATCGCAGTAGAGACGTTCGGTGCCGTCGCTGCCCTGCCATCCGCGCTGATAGGGACGCAGGAGGCTGGAGTCGGGGATCCACAGACCGATGGTTGCCGGCAGCGGTACGTTGTACATTGTACGGAAACCGACCTCCTCGGTCGATTTTTCACCTGAGAAGATGGGACGGAAGAAGATATTCTCCAACTCCTCACCCGAATAGATTTTCGAACTTTCAATAACTTTCATAGTTTTACATTTTTTGGCGGCACTTTATAGCATGTCGTCTGCTGTTTGACCTGTGTCGTCGCCTTCGGTCATTTACGGTTGGCAAACACCCTCGGCTCCTCCTTGAAGCCTTGCATCTGACGCACTATAAAGCACCTTGGTTGGTTAATTTGATTGATTGTTGATTGGTAGGTTGGCGGTTAGTTTGGTGTGGTTGTTTGGCGGTTGTCAGAAGGAGTGCATGATGTTGCGTGCATCGGTATCGTATGCTTTCCGGTTTGCGGAGCGTCGCGCATCGGCCGTTGCGGGGTCTTCGACGGGACGTGTCGCCGAGGGTGCGGCGTTGCGCTGCCCCTCGAGGAATGCGATGCCGAGCGCGACATCCGACTGCGTAGCGCCAAGTTTGTGCGCAGCGTCGAGCGTCTGCGGCGCATCGGACATATAAGGCGCATCGGGCGTATGCGTATTCGTTGCGTCAGAAATATTCGTTGCGTCAGACGTCTGCGAAGCATCGATGGTCTGCGGAGCGTGCAGCACATTGAGGTCATCGCCTTGTGGCGGCACGGTGCTTTTTTTGCCGGCAAAGGCGGCAACGAGTCGTCGCCAGTTGCGTGCGAGGAACGATGCTGCGCTTTTGTCGTCGGCCTTTGCCGAGGCGGCGACCTCGGCGGCCTCGCCTGTGATGACGTCGGCCAGACCGGCTGTCAGGGTCTCCTCGGGCGAGAGCCAGCGTCCCTGTCCGTTGTTTTCGGACATAAGGGTCGAGAACTCATCGCTTGCGCGTCCCGAGCGTGCGGCATAGAGTTCTGCCAGACGGGCATCGGTCTTCCGCAGCAGGTCGATACGGGCCTCTATCTCGTCGGCATTGCCCTCGACGGCGCACATCGACTTGTGAATCAGATAGAGTGCGTTGGGCGATATCATTCTGCACCCCTCGGAGGCAGCCTGTGCGATGATGGTCGCCGCCGAGGCGGTGTAACCGTAGCAGCGCGTAACGATATGCGCATCCAGCCCCTTCAGGGCATCGTAGATGAGCAGGGCATCGTTCACGTCGCCGCCTGTGGAGCGTATGTCCACTATCACCTCGGGCGATTTTATATCTGCGATGAGTGAGAGCGTGTCGCGGAATTTTTCATAGGTTGCAACCCTTGACGAGGGTTGGTCGAACTGCCACTCCTCGGGTACGCCTATCATCCCCTCTATCTCTATGTGGCACAGGTCGGCGGAGTTGCTGATTCTGATTGTGTTTTGTTCCATTGTTAAGGTTGTTGATGTTATGCGGTGCGGGTGCTGCACCTGTTTTCAGTTGATGTCGCGTGCATAGACTATGGCGCGCACTCTCTCGTAAGAGCAGCAGAGAGTGCCGGCGAGTTGCCTCATAGCCTTGCATCGCGGTACGCCGCAGCGTGTAAGTTCATCCATTTTGCGGCGTATGTAGAACGCCTCGGCAGCGCGCCTGTCTATAAGATTGCTGCTGCACAGCAGGTCGAGCAAAGCCTTTGCTCCCTGACCCTCGACATTTTCGGTAAGGGTCTCGATTAATTCCGATGTAGCGGGTACCATCTTATGCAAGTGTTTGGTTGTCGTTGTAGGTTTTGAGAAATGTGCAGCGGGCGTAACCTGTGGCAGGGTTGTAGTTGTCGACGGCTTCGAGAGTATAGAGAGCGCTTTGACCACCCGTGCGCAATCTGAATAGTGAGCGTACCGACGGTCCCTCGACGCTTCCGTCGAAGAGCGCTGCGGCATCTGCGGGTGTGAGATGCATCCGAAGAGTTATTCGCAGACCGCGCTCCTCGCAGGCTAACTGATGCGTATAGTATCTGTTCAGCCCCGTCAGTCCGTCGCGGTCGCAGAAACAGAGCGTGAACGGCCGGGCGGTGCCGCACTCCTCCGCCAGATGGAATGCCGCCAACGGATAAGCCGCCTTGGAGTATGGATAGCCCCATCGCTGACCGTCGGGCAGAGGCTGTATGCCGGCGAAGCGGACTATGCGCGGCGTGATGAAGGTGTCGTCATCCGCATCGTCGCTGTCGCTGACCTCGATTATAGACGCATCTTCGGCATTGTAGAAGTGTCCCTTGCCGTTGAGCGTTGGCGCAAAGAGAGGATTGATGCTTGCCTGTTCACCCTCGAGCGTGGCAGTCGAGGCGGCGGTGTGGCACCAGTCGGCGAAGGAGGTGTTATGCTCTTTCTCGAATCGCATGACGGCACCCTCGCCGTCGCGGTATGCGAGTGAGCGTCGCTGATGCACCTTAAGCGACGGGTCTTCGAAGACGATATCCGCATCGAAGTCTATTTTGTCGCTCCACTCCGCGACGGTGTCGCCATAGAAGTCGTCATAGGGTTCGATGAAGACCGTACGTGTATTCTCGTTGGTCATAAACCGCAGGTTGAACATCTGTTGCAGCGCCTGGAGCAGGGCCGTCTGCCGCACGCCGTAACGCATCATATCGGCAAATGAGAGCCGTGAGCCGTACCCGGGCCGCGAGGAGAATATGGGGCGCATCGTGGTGCGTTTGAGCAGCGTGAGCGTCATCCCGGGGTCGGCACCCTCGAAGTATATGCCCTCGAAACGCCTCGGCGTCATAGCATTAAGTTCCTCTGTGGGTGTCTGAAGCGTTATCTCCACCTCGGTTCTGCCCCTGTACTCTATGTGTGCCGCATAGAGCGCCCAGTCGTTTGTTGCTCGGCGGTATTTGCCGAAGGTGGAACTGTAGTACATCAGCACAATATCCTGCGGTGCGCTTCCCGGGGGTGTTACCACTTTGCACATACGCTCCGAGGTCTCGGCCAATACAACACCCTTGCCGTCTATAAGCGCATCGAGACGATATTTGGTACCTTCGGGCATACTGTCGAAAATCATCAGCTTGTATTCATACGCGGATTTCGCTTCATTGCGGTAGTCCTTGAACCTGTTGGCCAAAGTGAACGGGACGTGGACGCCGTTTTCGAGATATATGGTGTTGAAACCCCTCAGACGCGAACGCGATTCGATAACATAGTCGGTAACGTATGCTATATTGTATTCGAATCCGACGTTTACGGCTGTCAAAGGCGTGAATGCCGCCACACCTTTGACAAGCGAGAAACAGCCGTTGTTGGAGAAGAAGCCTGTGGGCTGCGATGCGTCGCCGTCCTGAATCTCCGATGCCGCCGTATCGACGAGATTGCCCAGCGAGTGCTTCGCCACCACCGCCGAGGCATAGACCCTGCCCGAGTCGTTGGCTACGGCGCTGACATCCTCCGTCCTGCCCGCCACGAAGTCCATATTCCGCCTGTGCGCCGAGGTGTCGGTGTGCGCGAATGCGCCGCTCATATAGAGCGAGCGGAAGAGGTCGCTTTCGATGAAACGGCTGCTGATGCTGTAGCCGGCGCTCTCGAAAACAGCCCTCACAACGGCCTCGACCGATATGAAAGGGTGATAGTCGTCCGTCATCATAATCTTTTCCGGCGGCATGATGGAGACCGATGAGTGGTGGCGCCGGTAGGAGTCGTGGTGTACAGGGAAGAATTTCACGGGCGAGTCGTCCGTCCATGTGCGGCACATCTCGGCAGGCGACAATATGCACTCATACTTCACCGGCGTATCGTGAAGCATCGTCTGCGCGGCGTTTTTGACCCATTGCGGAGCGCCGGTGAGTATTTCGGCGCGGTAGTGCGTCGCTGCGCCGCCCCGGCCAACAGCCTGCTTGAGACGTATCACGCCACTCACCATCTCCATACCCTCTACGGTGATTACGGCATAATGGATAGCGCTCGCGAAGCGTTCTGCCGCCAGAGGCTGCACGGCATCGGCAAAGAGGATGTCCGTCTCGGTCGTCGCGGGAATGGTTATCTCCACCTTTGCCCCCGAGCGCATGGCATCTATGTCGTGCGTGAGAGTGTCGTCGTAGTTGAGCGAGAATCCGGCGTTGCAATCGACCGGATACTCCTTGCCGTCGATAAATAGCCTCATAATACCTCCTCTCTTCTCTGTGGCCGCACCTCGATGCTGATTATGGCCGGCTCCGCATCGCCGCCGTACCGGCACTCCGACGATACCACATCGACAGGGACGCAGTAACAGCCTCTGACACTCCACACCCCTCGCGATGATAGTATCTCCTCAAGCGCTGCCGTCATCTCGGGCGGTTCGGGATCTGCGGCGAGCGTCGTTATGCGTTCGTCGCAGATGTTGCGCGAGGTGTAGCCCTTTTCGGCGTAGTAGCGGCTCTTGACGCACTTGCGCACCACCTCGCTGCGCGAAGGAAATGTGTAACTCTCGATGGAACCGAAGGATGTTACCCACGACAGACGTATGCTCTTAAGGTGCCGCGCCGCGATACGGTATGTTATGAACTCCTCGAGACCGCCGCCGTCGACCGATACTTCGATGCGGGTGATATCGTCCGGCAGGTCGTTGGTGTCTATCACGAGCAGTTGAACCTCGTCCGAGACATCGAGATTATACTCGTTGTTGAATACCCGCTGCCCGTCCTGCCATGCGGCGAGCGTTACGACACCCCCGTAAGGAGCGTATACAGGTATCTCGTCGCGCTCGCCGCAGGCTATGCGGCGCATAGTGTTGAGACCCGACACGATGCGCGGTATGCCGTCGCAGGCAAAGAGCGAGAATATGCGCGGTTCGGTACGTATGCCGTCTATCTCGAGCAGAACTCTCACCGTGCGGTCGGTACACCGGTGTATGCCTGTCGAATGCCTCGACGGCTGCGGGTTGAACGCACGATTGACATAGTATGCGATATCGACATCTATCTTATCGACATTGCAGAATCGGCAGCGGCCGATAGTGTTGTCGTCATAGGTATTGATGATAAGGACCTCGACGCTCTCGCGCATCTGCTCAAGGTCTGCACGATATACAAGCCCGCCGCTCACCGGGGCGTAATTATCCGGAATAGCAGTAACAATCATCTTTTTCGTTTTTTAATTATTGGGAAAATTTTTAATTATCGGGAAGGGTTTTGGAGCTTGGAATGTTTGAGGGAAGATTAACGCAAGAAGCAATATTCCGGCTCGTTAAGTAAAGTTCAAAGTAAGTGGTGATAGGGAATGGGGAAAATTGTTTCGATAATATGAAAATAAAAGCGACACATCTTTTATACGCGGTTTTTAGAAGCCGGATGGCTTTTTTCGTTGCACGCTTGGCATAGCCTGCAAGCGGTCTCTGCTCTCACTCACGTTAATCGACATTTAGTCGATTTTCGTTGCTCACGCTCGGGATAACAAACAAGTTTGTTCTCCTCTCGCTTAATCGCAA
>JAFLRT010000036.1 GCA_022511295.1 Alistipes sp.
AGTGCGCGATTTGATGCTTGACATCAATAATGCCGCAGAGTCGGTCGCTGTCATCAATAAGATGATGGAGTGGTCATCCCGATACAATCTGCATATCCATTGCGTACTGCATCTGAACAAGGGCGACAACAATGTGCGCGGTCATATCGGTACGGAGATGGGCAATAAGGCTGAGACAGTGCTTGTAATCAGTAGAAATACAGTAGAACCTCGATATAGCCAAGTTCAGGCACTCCATATTCGAGAAAAAGAGTTCCAGCCGTTTGTATTCACGGTAAACGATGAGGGTTTGCCAGAACTGGCCAATGACCGAGTACCGGAGGTCGCGGTGAAACCTGCTCGTATGAATTTCCGAGACTTGACGGAAGAACAGCATCGGGAAGCTCTTTCATATGCGTTTGAAGATAGGCCGATATCAGGTTTTAGCAATATGGTTGCACGGCTTAAACCTGCCTATGAGAAGGTGGGTTTCATCAGAGGGCGCAGTGTGATGATCAAACTGCTTGACTACCTCACAAATGATCTCAAGTTGATTATTAAGCAGGATAAAATTTTCTACTATGATATGACCCCAGCTGAGGCTATGCTTTTTGATGCTGAGGAGGGTTCTGATGAGTGATAAAAAACAGTTTAGTTTACTTTGGTGGGCATATATAGGAAACAAACTAAACTAAACTGGAATTTGCAAACAAATGAAAACAAATTGAAATGAATATATCAGAAGCAAAACGGGTCCGGATTGTGGACTATTTACTGCAGCTCGGACACAAACCTCAATTCGAAAAACACGGGCAATACTGGTATCTCTCTCCACTCCGTAAAGAGAGTTCCCCTTCGTTCAAAGTGAACGACCGCCGGAATGTGTGGTATGACTTCGGGCTGGCAATCGGCGGCGACTTGGTAGAACTGGGCAAACACCTCTACCAAACCAATGACATTAGCGAAATTCTTTCGCACATCGCGGTACACGCTCGTGGTTGTGCTATGGTTAAAGTCGTCATAGATACGTCCGACACGCCGTCTTTGGAACGTCAGATGAGGAATGTCGCAGTCGTGGCTTTGCGACACAATGCACTTATTTCATACCTGCGCACCAGAAAGATAGACCAGGACATCGCACACGCGTTTTGTCGGGAGGTTCATTATGACCTGCATCGCCGACATTACTTCGCCATAGGCTTTGGAAATCTGTCGGGCGGCTATGAGGTGCGCAACTCCTACTACAAAGGGTGCATCAATGGAAAGGACATTACGCTCATCAAGCACCGCGAGGGCGAAACTCAACTTTGTGTTTGCGTCTTTGAAGGGTTTATGGATTTCCTTACCTATCTGACGCTCAAAAGACGCAAAGACTATATGATCTGTAAGGTGCAGGCAACGGATTATATAATAATGAACTCGGTAAGCAATTTGAAGAAGACCCTGATGCAGTTGGAGGAGTATCGCTTCATCTTCTGCTACCTCGACAATGATCTTGCCGGGCAGAAAACCGTTGAAACAATCGCCAGTCTGTATGAAGGTCGGGTTGATGATATGTCTTCCGCCTATTCCGAATACAAAGATTTGAACGACTATATCCGTAACAAGAAGATGTAGCATACACTCCCCTGCAACCAATGATGAAAAAGCTCTCCATTAGGAGGGCTTTTTTGTGCTTAAAATCGGGTTGAGTTCAGAAATATAGTTCATTTATAAAAATCGTCATAAATCTTATTAAGAAAATAACGATTTTAATATCAAATCTTTTTCAGTACGATTTTTAATCCACACCTTTGCGCTTGTTGTTGAGTACAGAAACAAATTTAAGTTCAAAAATACAGAAAAAGATGAAAGCATATTGGATTTTCGTAATCTGTTTGACGGTAGCCTACATCATTTACTACGCGGTCAACATCGTCCGGGACCTCTATGGCAAGAAGGACGAGAACAAATCGAATGAGGAGACCTTCGAAGTCTCCGCCTCTGATGAGGATGCGGAAGACGCAAGTATCAGCGTCACGGAGAGCGACACGGGTTTCAGTATCGGCGATGAGAGTTATGAGACGACGGTCGCTGCTGACGACGAGGACGACAATCAGCAGTCCGAAGCCGACAAGGAGAAAGACGCCGATGCCGCCTTTGAACGCAGGAAGGCTTTGGCGGAGTCCGAGATGGAGGATATCCGTCCGTGCCTGTCCGACGAATACACGCAGGAGGAACTGCGAATGACTTTGATAAATAAAGGCATTTTGGGCAATCGTCCCGCTTTGGTGTGGAAATCATCAATCGACAAGTTGTAATGAGAGCGAGACTGAAATCAGTATTGACGGCATTGTGTTTCGCCCTGCCGTTCACGTCCTCCGCCAAGAGCGGCGGCGTGAACTACAGCTGGGGTGCGGATGCGCTTGCCAGTATGCACGACTTCGTGGTTACGATGATGCTCTATGTGCTGTATATCTGCTACGCCGTCGCCGCTGTTTTCGCAATCATCTCCGCACTCCAGATATACATCAAGATGAACACGGGAGAAGACGGCATCACCAAGTCGATTGTGACGCTGGTCGGTGCGTGCCTGTTCATCATCGGCGCATCCATCGTCTTCCCCGCCTTCTTCGGCTATCGGATATAGCCGGAGCAAACAAGAAACTCATGAGTTACGCGAACATAAGTATTAACAAGTAAACAAGAAACAGATGATTCAGAAAGTAAAAAAGTTTTTGAAGCGACTGGCATCTCCCGGTAAGCTGAAAATGCTCTGCTTTATGCTGCTCGGTGCTACGGCAGCTATGGCGCAGAACACGGCAGGCGATTACTCGGCAGGTACGACGGCCCTCTCGACCGTCGCCGACGAGATTGCCAAGTACGTTCCCGTCGCGGTGAAGCTCTGCTACGCCATCGCGGGTGTCGTGGCCATTGTGGGCGCCATCAGCGTCTATATCGCTATGAACAACGAGGAGCAGGATGTGAAGAAGAAGATCATGATGGTCGTCGGGGCCTGCATCTTCCTCATTGCAGCTGCTCAGGCTCTGCCGCTCTTCTTCGGTATCTCGTAAATCGACTGCGCGATGAAAGGCAAGGACGAACGCTATCAGGATTATCCCGTATTCAAGGGGTTGCAGCGACCCCTTGAATTTATGGGAATCCAGGGACGCTACATCTATTGGGCGGCAGGCACAGCCGGCGGAGCCGTCGCAGGCTTCATTGTCGGCTACTGCCTGTCGGGCTTCGTTGTGGGACTGGTGATTCTGGTGGCCGCCATCT
Source organism: Alistipes sp. (assembly GCA_022511295.1). GTDB lineage: Bacteria > Bacteroidota > Bacteroidia > Bacteroidales > Rikenellaceae > Alistipes. The sequence goes on from JAFLRT010000036.1 coordinate 3,241, forward strand.
GTACCGGTGCGGCTCTCATCTTCCTCAAACAGAAGAAGGGGCTTCACACCAAGCGGAACGAACACGGCGTGTTCGTGTATGCCTGCTCGAAGAAAGTGTAACTGAAAAACCATTCGTACATGTGTGGCTAATTGAATGTTGAACGGCGGGCGGGCTTGTCCTGCGTGGGCAGACCCGCCCCATTTTTTGAAAGAGAATGACACTGTATATCATACTATTTTTCATCGCAATCTGTATCGGAATGGCCATTTCGGTCTACGCATTCGGCACGGGCGGCAAGCGCAAGCGCATCTTCCAGGACATCTATTTCTCGGTCGAGGATGTGAACGGCACGGGTGTCATCTACACCAAGACGGGCGAATACTCTGCGGTGCTGAAAATCGACAATCCGGTGCAGAAATACTGCGCCAACATCGACAGCTACTATGAGTTCGCCCACCTGTTCACGGCACTTTCGCAGACGCTGGGCGAAGGCTATGCCCTGCACAAGCAGGACATCTTCATCCGCAAACAATTCGCTGATGACAGCGGCAGCAGCCACGAGTTCCTCTCGTCGGCCTATTTCCGCTATTTCAACGGGCGCAACTATACGGACAGCGTATGCTACCTGACCATTACGCAGGAGTGCAAGAAGGGACGGCTCTTCTCCTACGACAGCAAGAAGTGGCGCGAGTTTCTGGTGAAGATCCGCAAGGTACACGACCAGCTGCGCGACGCCGGCGTGTCGGCACGATTCCTCTCCAAGCGTGAGGCATCGGAGTATGTCGACCGCTACTTTGCGATGAACTTCAAGGACAAGGTGGTCTCGATGTCGAATTTCAAGGTCGATGATGAGACGGTATCTATGGGCGACAAGCGATGCAAGGTTTACAGCCTTGTGGATGTGGACAGCGTGAGTCTGCCGTCGCTCATCCGACCCTACACGAACATCGAGGTCAACAATACGGATATGCCCGTCGATTTGCTCTCGGCAATCGACAATATCCCCGGTGCGGAGACGGTCGTCTACAACCAGATTATCTATCTGCCGAATCAGAAGCGCGAACTGGCGATGCTGGACAAGAAGAAAAACCGCCACGCGAGCATTCCGAATCCGAGCAACCAGATGGCCGTCGAGGACATCAAGCGCGTGCAGGAGGTCATTGCCCGCGAGAGCAAGCAGCTTGTCTATACGCACTTCAACCTCGTTGTCGCCGTCGCAGCCGACACGGACATACAAAAGTGTACCAACCATTTGGAGAACGCTTTCAGCCGTATGGGCATCCATATCTCGAAGCGTGCCTACAACCAGTTGGAGATGTTCGTCAATTCGTTTCCGGGCAACTGCTACGGAATGAATCCCGACTATGACCGCTTCCTCACGCTGGGCGATGCGGCAGCCTGTCTGATGTATAAGGAGCGCATCCAGCACAGTGAGGATACGCCCTTGAAGATATACTACACCGACCGCCAGGGCGTGCCGGTGGCTATCGACATCACGGGCAAGGAGGGCAAGCACAAGCTGACGGACAACAGCAACTTCTTCTGTCTGGGACCGTCCGGCTCCGGCAAGTCGTTTCATATGAACTCTGTGGTGCGTCAGCTCCACGAGCAGGGAACGGACGTGGTGATGGTCGATACGGGTAACTCCTACGAGGGTCTGTGCGAGTATCTGGGCGGCAAGTATATCTCCTACACGGAGGAACGCCCCATTACGATGAATCCTTTCCGCATCAACCGCGAAGAGTTGAACGTGGAGAAGACGGGCTTCCTGAAAAACCTCGTCCTGTTGATATGGAAGGGGTCGCAGGGAACGGTCACGAAGACCGAAGACCGTCTGATAGAACAGGTCATCACGGAGTATTACGACACCTACTTCAACGGCTTCGAGGGCTTCACGCCCCCGCAGCGCGAGGATTTGCGCAAGAGCCTTTTAATCGACGACCGCAACCGCAGCGTACAACAGGAAGAGAGCGAGGCCGAGCGTGCCGAGCGTATCGAGCGCACCATCGACGAGATAGAGCGTCGCCGCATCGAGTTAAAAGTGGAAGAGTTGTCTTTCAACTCCTTCTATGAGTTTTCGGTGCAGCGCATTCCCGACATCTGCGGTGAGAACAGCATTTCGGGCATTGACATCTCGACCTACCGCTATATGATGAAGGACTTTTATCGGGGCGGCAACCACGAGAAGACGCTCAACGAGAATATGGACAGCTCGCTCTTCGATGAGACCTTTATCGTCTTTGAAATCGACTCTATCAAGGACGACCCTCTTCTTTTCCCTCTTGTCACGCTAATCATCATGGACGTATTTCTCCAGAAGATGCGTATCAAGAAGAATCGCAAGGTGCTGGTCATCGAGGAGGCGTGGAAAGCCATTGCCAGTCCGCTTATGGCGGAGTACATCAAGTTTATGTACAAGACGGCCCGTAAGTTCTGGGCATCGGTCGGCGTGGTTACGCAGGAGATTCAGGACATCATCGGCAGCGAGATTGTCAAGGAGGCCATCATCAACAACTCCGATGTTGTGATGCTGCTCGACCAGAGCAAGTTCCGTGAGCGATTCGACACTATCAAGGCGATTCTCGGACTTACGGAGGTGGACTGCAAGAAGATTTTCACCATCAACCGGCTGGAGAACAAGGAGGGTCGCAGCTTCTTCCGTGAGGTCTTTATCCGTCGCGGCACGACCAGCGGCGTGTACGGCGTCGAAGAGCCGCACGAGTGCTATATGACCTACACCACCGAGCGAGCCGAAAAGGAGGCTCTGAAACTCTACAAGGCCGAGCTGCGGTGCAGTCATCAGCAGGCTATCGAAGCCTACTGCCGCGACTGGGACGCCAGCGGCATCGGCAAGTCTCTGACCTTCGCCCAGAAGGTGAACAGTGCCGGGCGTGTTCTCTATCTGCCCGCCCACAAGGAAAACGAGTAACGACAACTGAAATGAAACGACTTCTCTGCATACTCACCATTGCGCTCTCTGTCTTTGCACAGACCGCACGCGCCCAGTATTACAGCGTCAATATCGACGTGAAAACTGTGGCGGCAATGGTGGCGGCGTTCGGTACGGAGAGTGTCGCCGAAGCCTACTCCAACGAGCAGGTGCAGGCGATACTCAAACACTACACAGCCGCAGAGGTGGCAACGGCGGGCATCTTCGCCTCCAAGTTTTTGGAGCGCAAGGCTCTCACCGATTTGGGCATCTGGTCGAGCAGCACGGAGAACTACTACTACCGCCGTATCTACCATATGGTGGCGGAGAAGATAATCCCGAAGATTTGGATTGTGGCGAAGCTGATGCTTCGCTCTCCGCAGACGGCGCTCCACTGGGGCAGCTATCTGATGAAGGTGTGCGACGACACGAAAAACCTGTGTATGCAGTTTGAGAGTATCGTGACGAACAGCACGCTTTCGTTCTCGGATATCGCCTTTCTGGAGTTCAATGAGGATATAGCCTCGCTGTTGCGTCTGTCGGAAATCGGCGGCATCGACTGGCGGCGTATGATTGACGACCTTACCAATGTATCGGGCAGTTTCTCGCGCGAGAAGTTGCAGGGCGACCTCGACAATCTCTACAATATGGGCGTAGGTCTGGCAACGGCAGGCATCAGCAATATCGGCGATGCGCTGTTTCAGCAAAACTCTTTCAATGACCTCTTCAACGGCAAGATCAGTGCGATTGCCGATTTGTACGACCATTACAGCGGTCTGTTCGAGCAGATGGAGAATGGCATCGGCAGCACGCTGTTAAGTATGGTTGGCGGCGAAGAGAATGTGGCTGCACTCTTCAATTTCAGCAACTACAACCTCACGGCGTGGATGACGGACTATCTGGACGAAGCCGCCGGCAACTACTACACGCAGCGTTGGTACATCGCCCGCCGCGACCAAGGGAGCGTTTCGCTCTGCGACTACTATCCGCCGACCGACGACAACAGCATATTGAACGGCGGTCAGTGGACGCGCTTTGAGACGACTGACCCAAGTTTCTACCCGAATGCCACGCAGCGTGAGCAGGTCCTTTCCAACTCGGAGAGTTATGCCGGCTGGTCGCGCAGCCGTGTTCAACAGCTCAATGCGGCCAACGACGGCTACACCTACTCGTTCAGCTCGTATATGTCGGGCTATGTCATCAACCGCAGCAACAAGCAGACGAAGAAGGCATATGCCTGTGAAATCCACGTTACGCAGAGTTGGAACCGTGAGGAAATCATCTATGAGGACATCTTCGATTCCTATACGATGGATTTGGAGACTTTCAGGGCGCAGCTTAACGCCATGTTGTCGGAGTTCAACGACAACGAGGACGGATATGTCTACTATATCTCCTCCGGTCCGCGCAACTACTATCAGGCGACCGACGAGGCGAAGATGCAGGGCTGTGAGAGTGTAACTATCAGCGTAACCTGCTCGGACGGAGCCACGCTCGGACAAGGCTCGACACAGTACAAGTGCCGCAGTTGCGGCAGTTCGCTCAATGCCCACACGAAGGAGTGCGCGATGCAGACCTCCGTGTCGGACAACAACCTCGACCTCTCGGAACTGGACGCACAGCAGCGCGAGGCAGACAGCCAAGTGGCGACGCTCCAATCGCAAATCAACCAGTTGGAGACGGAGAATGCCACGCTGCTCCGCCTTATTGCGGAGTCAAGCATCGAGGATGCAGCGGTTTATCGTCAGCAGTACAATGCCAACAAGACGCGCATTGACCAGTTGAAGAGCGAGCTTGCCACCTGGCAGCAGAAGCAGTCGGAACTGGCGCAGGCAAAGGCCGAGGCCGCCGGTGATGACGATGTGGCGACCGATGACTACTACCGCATACCTGCCATTATGCAGGACTGCAAGACGGCATATAACCTCTCGTGGCAGGACGGCGGCTCGTGGAGCGGCTACACCTTTATCCGCAAGGCGACGATGCCCAATGTGAACGGCATTGTGACTTTTAAGGCAACCGTCTCGATTGCCCGCAAGCCGAAATACTTTCTGGGCATCAAGATTCACCGCGCCATTATCCAAATCAAGTGGGAGCTGACAACGGAGTACACCGACACGCACGTTGCCGATGTGCTGACCTTCGACAGCAGTATGTCGGAGGCGGAGAAGACGCGGCAGGTCAATAACCGTGTTGCGGAGTTGGCGCGTGAGTACCCCAACTGCAAGATTACAACGGAGTATGCCCGTTCCGCCCCGATGGACGATGCGGCAACGAACGATGTCTATCATCTGCTGTGGTCGAGCGACCGTCTGGAAATCGCCCGCGAGGTGGATTCGCGCCTGACGAAAATCTATGCCGATTTGGTGTCGCTGGAAAAGATGATGCACTACAAGCGCAGCATTATCGACGTGCTGAAAGATGTGCTGCCGGCTCTCGATGACAATCAGGGCCGCAGGCTGTCGCTCGTCGAGGAGTGCCACCGCCGATGGATTGAGAATGCACGTAACAACGGAAAGGAGGACGGACGATGAAACGTACACTTTTGCTTGTCATAGCCCTGCTGACGCTCCTGCCCGGAGCGGTCAAGGCGCAGTGGATATTCGATGTCCCGTCGGTCGAAGCCTACATCAACGACCACAAGCAGCAGCGCAGTCTGTTGCTTGCCCGCAGCACGCTGGAGTACAGCAACAAACTGCTGCACGAATACAGCCGCAAGGAGGTCGGCGGATATAAGGAGTTGAATGTGGATCTCGACAAGTACACGCGGGCATTCGATGTTATCGACGTGATGTATCAGACGCTGCGCACGGCACTCAATGCGAAGAACACCTACCGCACGGTCAGCGACCGTATCAGCGACTACAAGACGATGCTCGAAGAGTTCAACGACAAGGTGCTGAAACGCGGTCAGCCCGAATGGGCCGATTTGCAGATTATCACCATCAATGCGCAGGCTATCGAGGATATCGCCCGTGAGGGAGAACAGCTGTACAAGTCCATCAGCGACCTTGTGCTGTATGCTACGGGCGCGGCGGCCTGTTCGACCTCCGACCTGCTTATGGTCTTCGAGGCGGTGAATATGTCGCTGGACAGCATCGAGCGGCATCTCAACCGAGCCTACTTCGAGACGTGGCGATACATACAGGTCAGAATCGGCTACTGGAAGAGCAAAATCTATCGCTCGAAGACGCGGCAGGAAATCATTGACGGGGCTTTCGGCAGGTGGCGCGGCGCAGGCAGACTGGATTATTAACAAACAAAGGGAAACGGATATGAAACGATTGATGACACTTATGGCACTATTGGCGAGCGTCGTGTGCGCCAGGGCGCAGTATGTAACCTACAACCACGACGACGCCAAGATGAATCAGGTGACGGTTATGGAGACCGGCACGGGAACACTCTCGCCCGACCTCTACTATATGCTGCTGCACAACAGCTACAAGAAGACGGCATCGGCGAAGAACAAACTCTCGTTCCGCACCCAGTCCGGCATACACATCTACAATCAGGTGGACGAGGCAAAGACCATCGACACGGCACTTGTCAAGCGTGCCGAAATCGAGGCTCTGAATATGGCGGACAGGCAGATTGACATTGCGTGGCTGGCGGAGGGCGACAAGATTAACAAGATGATGGAGCGTTTCAAGCGCAACATCGACCGCATTGTCACCACAGGCGGCACGCCCTCGGACAAGGAACGCTGGACGGAGTATTACCGCGTCTACGAATGTGCGCTCTCGGCGACAAAAGACGCCTATATGCCCAATGCGCAGCGCAAGAAGGAGTATCTGCGCATTTACGACGATGTGTCGAAGCAGAACGAGCTTTTAGTGCGCTACCTGGTCAGCCGCCACAATGCCACGCTCACGAGCGACCTGCTGGCGGCGACGGACAACAGAACGGTGAACAAGGCAAGCATCGCAGTCAATGCGCTGGGTCGCTGGAACAGCTCGCGCCGTATGGTGCGCGGCTCGCAGTCCGGCGGCGGCAGCAGCGGCGACGGCGAAGAGACAGTGGGACGATAACAAACTAAAAACAGGAATCTATGAAGGAGAACAAATCACTTCCGGACGGACAGAGTGTCCAGTCGGAGGAATTGAAGCAGGTGAAGGAGGAACTTCGCCGCGTAAAGCGCGAAAAGCACTTTATGGCGATGCGTCTGCGCACGCACGACAAGCGCAAGGCGGAGATGAAGACGAAGATGCGCCGCATTGCGGCGACGGCACAGCAGGTCGGCAAAGTCCGCATTATCGACATCAATGCCGTCAGCGCGGAGGAGCGGTCGCAGTATCTCGGTCTGGTGCAGTGTGCCGCCCTCTGCGGCACGACCTACGTGACGATGATCAAGTGGCTGCAAGCCGAGGGCGTCATTGTCCGCGAGGGCAATGTATGGGTAGTCGGCAGCGACTATCAGCAGAGCGGCCTGTTCGTCTATCTGAGCGGTGTGGGCGGCAGCTACACGCGCTTCTATCTGAAAGTGACGCCGGCGGGCGTGCCGTTCATCGGGCAGATGCTCGCACGCCACCCGCGCAAGGAAGCAAAGGGAAAACCTAACACGAAGGAGTAATGGCAAGCGGAGGAATACTTTCGGATTTGGGCATCAACCTGCTTGAAGAAGAGATTGATGATGTCATCTTTCAGACGAACGAGTTTCTGACGGATGCCACATTCACCGGCTCGCAAGGTCCGTTCTGGTGGATACTCCAGATGTGTATGGCACTGGCGGCCCTCTTCTCGATTATCGTGGCGGCGGGTATCGCCTACAAGATGATGGTCAAGCACGAGCCGCTGGACGTGATGAAACTTTTCCGTCCGCTGGCAGTCTCCATCATCCTCTGCTGGTGGTATCCGCCCGCAGATACGGGTATGGTGCGCAGCGGCAGCAGCTGGTGCTTTCTGGACTTCCTCTCCTACATACCCAACTGCATAGGCTCCTACACACACGACCTCTATCAAGCGGAGGCGGCGCAGATAACGGACAAGTTCGAGGAGGTGCAGCAGCTCATCTATGTGCGCGATACGCTCTACACCAGTCTGCAAGCGCAGGCGGATGTCGCTCATTCGGGAACGTCCGACCCCAATCTCATCGAGGCTACGATGGAGCAGACGGGCGTGGATGCCGTAACGAGTATGGAGAAAGACGCGGCGGAGCTGTGGTTTACATCGCTGACGGCAGGTGCTGTCGTGGGTATCGACAAGATTATTATGCTCATTGCGCTTATCGTCTTCCGCATAGGTTGGTGGGCGACAATCTACTGCCAGCAGATTCTGCTCGGTATGCTCACCATCTTCGGGCCGATACAGTGGGCGTTCAGCCTGCTGCCCAAGTGGGAAGGCGCGTGGGCCAAGTGGCTGACAAGGTATCTGACCGTCCATTTTTACGGCGCGATGCTCTACTTCGTCGGCTTCTATGTCCTGCTGCTGTTCGATATCGTGCTGTGCATTCAGGTGGAGAATCTGACGGCAATCACGGCAAGTGAGCAGACGATGGCCGCCTACCTGCAAAACAGTTTCTTCTCGGCGGGCTATCTGATGGCGGCGAGCATTGTGGCGTTGAAATGTCTGAACCTCGTGCCTGACCTTGCGGCATGGATGATACCCGAAGGCGACACGGCATTCTCGACCCGAAACTTCGGCGAGGGTGTGGCGCAGCAGGCGAAGATGACCGCTACGGGCGCAATGGGTACAATGATGAGATAACAATCAAAAAACAATAGCGAAATGGTAATCAAGAATTTGGAAAACAAAATCAAGCTGGTGGGAATCATCTGCACCGCCTTTCTGGTAGGTTGCATCATCATCAGCGTATCGAGCATCTGGACGGCCCGCACGATGGTCGTCGATGCCCAGAAGAAGATTTACGTTCTTGACGGCACGGTCCCCATACTGGTAAACCGCACGACGATGGACGAGACCCTCGATGTCGAGGCGAAGAGCCACGTGGAGATGTTCCACCACTACTTCTTCACGCTCGCACCCGATGACAAGTACATCCGCTACACGATGGAGAAAGCGATGTATCTGGTGGACGAGACGGGACTGGCGCAGTACAATACGCTCAAGGAGAAAGGTTTTTACAACAACATTCTCGGTACGAGTGCAGTCTTTTCGATTGTCTGTGACAGCATCGCCTTCAACAAGGATAAGATGGAGTTCACCTACTACGGCCACCAGCGCATCGAGCGTCGAAGCAACATTCTGACCCGCGAACTGGTAACTGCGGGACAGTTGCAGCGGGTGCCGCGCACGGACAACAATCCGCACGGACTGCTCATCGTGAACTGGCGCACGCTGCTGAACAAGGATGTCGACCAGAAGACCAAGAACAACTACTAAACGAAGGAGAGTATGAGCCTGAAAGGATTTAAGCGGATGCTGCTCGGCGAGAAGATGCCCGACAAGAATGACCCTCAGTACAAAGAACGCTACGAGCGCGAAGTGAGTGCCGGACGCAAGTTCGCACGGGTAACGCGCATCGACAAGGTGGCGGCGAAAGTACAGGGCTTTGCCAATCTGCACCGGACGCTGTTTCTGGTCATCGTCTTCGGCTTTATCGCCGCCAGCCTCGCGTGGAATATCTACCGTATGACGGTCGTCTTCCACCGACCCGTGCAGCGCACGGCAACCGAGATGCAGGACAGCGTGCTGCAATCCCGGCGTTCGCACCCGCTGCAACACAAAGTACAACCTATCAATAACGAGAAGAGATGAAACTGTTTGAGAAAATCAACTTTCGCCAGCCGAAGTATATGCTGCCGGCGATACTCTACATTCCGCTGCTGGGCGCGAGCTACTTCATCTTCGACCTCTTCAACGTGCAGACTGCCGAGATTCAGGACAAGTCGCTTCAAACGACCGAATACCTTAATCCGCAGCTGCCGGGGGCGCAGATAAGGGGCGGCGACGGCATCGGCACGAAGTACGAGAATATGGCCAAGTCCTGGGGCAAGATTCAGGATCATTCCGCCATAGACAATATTGAACGCGAAGAACCCAATGACATTTTCGAGGAGTATGAATCCCAATATACCGATGAAGACCTTGCCATGCTCGACGAGCAAAGGCAGGCGAAAGAGGCTGCAACGCAAGTTACCGATGCCCGGACACGAGAGGCGGAAGCCCTCGCGGAACTTGAAAAAGCGCTTGCGGAGGCCCGCCTCAAAGCGCAGCAGGAGATGCAGATGACACCGCCCGACACGACCGATATGGAATCGGCGCAGAATCCGGCGGTGGATATCAAAGGCCGTATCGCCGAAGACAGCCGCTCGGTGAGCGCACTCTCGGAGAACGACAAGGCCAACGAGGTTGTGCGAAAGGTCAAAACATCGTCCGACTATTTCAATACGCTGGCGCAGAATGAGCCGGAGCCGAAACTTATCAAGGCTATCATCGACGAGAACATTACGGCGGTGGACGGCTCGCGCGTGCGTCTGCGTCTTCTGGACGATGTGGAAATCAACGAGTGCATCGTGCGGCGCGGAACATACCTCTATGCCACGATGAGTGGCTTTTCGTCAGGGCGCGTGAAAGGCACTATCAACAGCCTGCTTATCGAAGATGAGCTGGTAAAGGTCAGCCTGTCGCTCTACGATACAGACGGCATGGAGGGGCTTTATGTTCCGAGCAGCCAGTTCCGCGAGACGAGCAAGGATGTGGCGAGCGGAGCCGTGACCAGCAATATGAATATGAACACGGGCAGCTACGGCAACAGCCTTTCCCAATGGGGAATGCAAGCCGTGCAGAACGCCTATCAGCAGACGAGCAACGCCATCGGCAAGGCTATCAAGAAGAACAAGGTCAAGTTGAAGTACGGCACATTCGTCTATCTGGTGAACGGGCGTGAAACGAGAAATCAGTAATCGACAATAAAACAATGAAAATGAAACGCATGATGACAATGCTCCTGCTCTCGGCAGGAATGTTCGCGGCATTTGAGGCGAAGGCACAGCGAACGTATGAGGAGATGGAGCAGCTGACGGTCAACGAACAGGTGACGACCGTCATCACCGCCTCGGAGCCGATACGCTTTGTGGATATCTCCACAGACAAGGTTGTCGGCGACCAGCCTATCAACAATGTTATCCGTCTCAAACCGAAAGAGACCGGACACGAGGACGGCGACGTGCTGGCCATCGTTACGATAGTGACGGAACGCTACCGCACCCAGTATGCGCTGCTCTACACGACACGCTTGCAGGAGGCGGTTACGGACAAGGAGATTGAGCTTATGGAGCGCAATGCCTACGACAATCCCGCCGTCTCGATGTCGACGGTGGATATGAACCGCTTTGCGCGGCGTATCTGGAACTCTCCGGCCAAGTATCACAATGTGGCTAGCAAGGCGCACAGAATGGTGATGCGCCTGAACAACATCTATTCGGTCGGCGACTATTTCTTCATCGACTTCTCGATTGACAACAAGACCAACATACGCTTCGACATCGACGAGATCCGTGTGAAACTTGCCGACAAGAAGGTATCGAAGGCGACCAATGCGCAGATTGTCGAACTGACACCGTCGCTGATACTCGAACAGAGCAAGTCGTTCAAGCACGGCTACCGCAATGTGATTGTCGTCAAGAAGATGACCTTCCCCAATGGCAAGGTGCTATCTATCGAGATGACCGAGAAGCAGATTAGCGGACGCAACATCACGCTCAATATCGACTATGAAGATGTGCTTGCCGCAGATTCGTTTAACGCCGTATTGCTGGAGGAGTAACGATGAGAAAGACGATAAGCCTGATGATAGCGTGTCTGTGCATTGCCGTAAGCGCAAATGCGCAGCGCAACAGCGACCGCGTAACGCTCGGCGTCGGGTTGCTGTACGAGAACGGTCTGGACGCGACCATCGCCTACGAACACGAGCTGAACTACCACAACTCAATCGAGGTCTTTGCCAACGGCTACCTCAAATGGGCGGACTGCGCTTCGTGCGGCCACGTATGCCCGGAGTCGTTCTGGCGAAACTACCGTTCCTATGGATTCGGATTCGCCTACAAGCCCTGCGTGGTGCGCGGGCGCAACCACTTCGGCAATGTCCGTATAGGGGCCTCTGCCGGCAGCGATACCGACCGATTCCTCGGCGGCATCCACGTCGGCTATGAGCATAACTATATGCTGCGCTCCGGCTGGGTGGTATTCTGGCAGGTGAAGAGCGATTTGATGATTAAGGGGCAAGACCTGTTCCGCACGGGTGTAGCCCTCGGATTCAAGATACCCGTAAAATAGCAAGAACTATGAAACAGAGATTTTTAATGATGATGGCGGCGGTCTCCGTGCTGCTGACTGCCTGCGATGCACATTTCGACTTTCCCGACACGGCAGTAAAGCCGGGGCATATCCTCTGCACGGACGGCGAGGCGTTGTCCTACAACGACTATAAGGCGTCCGGCAAACAGGCGATTGCCGTAGTCTTCCATATCAACCAGTCCGGCGACACGGAGGGCGACGGCTATGCCGTCTATCTGCGCGACCTCGCGCCGGTGGAGTTCGCCGACAGTCTGGGCGTGTCGCAGAAGACATCTGCCGACATTATGGCAATGGACGGCAACGACAACACCTTTGCGATGTTTGCCACCAAGGAGATTTCATCGCCGCTGGCGGAATCGGTATTTGCACTGTGGCGTTACGGACAGAGTGCCTATGTACCGTCGGTGGCGCAGATGCGTCTGCTCTACTCGATGAAGGCGGTTGTCAATCCCGTGATTGAGAAGTGCGGCGGCGACCCGCTGCCCGATATGGCCGATGACTGCTGGTACTGGACATCGACGGAGGTGGAGGGTCAGCAGACCGCAAAAGCGTGGCTCTACTCCGTCGGGAGCGGAGCGATGCAGGAGACACCCAAGACGCAGCCGCACAGGGCGCGTCCGATAATCACACTCAACAAATAGGAAAAGGAAGAAGATGGAAGAGAGCAAAGAGTTACAGGGCTTTTACAAGATATTTCGCGCGGTCATCTATATCTCCGTGCTGATGGAGTTCTTCGAGTACGCGATTGACCCCGCCATGCTCGACCACTGGGGCGGCATCCTCGTGGATATTCACGACCGTATCAAGCGGTGGATGATTTACAATGACGGCAACCTTGTGTACAGCAAGATTGCCACGTTTGTGCTTATCTGCATAACCTGTATCGGCACGCGCAACAAGAAGCATCTGGAGTTCGATGCCCGCCGTCAGGTGCTGTACCCGTTGGTGGGCGGTCTGATGCTGCTTATCCTCTCGGTGTGGCTCTTCAACCACCCGATGCAGGTGCGATTCTACTCTATGCCTCTGAACATCATCTTCTATATGCTCACGACCATTGCAGGCGT
>JAFLRT010000037.1 GCA_022511295.1 Alistipes sp.
GCCGCGCCCGGCCGTCGTAGAGTTGACGGATGAGAGCGGAGAGTCGCTCCGAAGCATCACGATTGCACAGGAGGAGACCAAAGTTCTCGATGTCGCCGAGACGAATTTCACAATCGGCGCCAAGGGCGGAAATTTGGAGATTAAAGTAAATACAAACATAGATTATACTGTCTCCATTCCCGAAGCGGTGCAGGGCTGGATAACCCACACCGAGACACGGTCATTGCGCAACGAGACCGTCGTTCTGCAGATTGCCGCCACCGATTCGACCGAGCCGCGCACGGCTACAGTAGAACTGACAGGTGAGAACGGAACGTTGCACCAAAGCATCACGATTACACAGGAGGGGGGTCGTTTCGACTTTATGGAGTTATGCACCGACGCTATTTTCCGTGAGTATGTGCTTACGAACTTCGACAAGGACAACGACGGAGACCTCTCGACGGCAGAACTCGAAGCCGTAACGGAGATTGACGTCTATAACATGAAAATAACCTCATTGAGCGGCATTCAATGCTTCCCCAATCTGACAAAGTTGGATTGCAGCAACAACAACCTCACGGAGCTCGATGTAAGCAAAAATACGAAATTGACCTATTTAGACTGCGATAGCAATAACCTTACGACACTGGACGTAAGCAAAAACACGATGCTGACAAATCTGGAATGCACCTACAACAGACAACTCCCGTCGCTGGATGTAAGCAAAAATACGGAGTTATTGGAATTGTGGTGCGGATACACCAAAATCACATCGCTGGATTTAAGCAACAACCCGAAACTGATACGTCTGGACTGCACGTACAGCGAACAGCTTGCCTCCTTGAACCTCAGCGGCTGCACGCAGTTGAACAGATTATATTGCCGGAACTGCCTGCTCACGACCTTGGATTTAAGCGACTGCGTGGAATTGAAGTATTTATGGTGTTTCAGCAATAAACTTACGTCGCTTATTGTGAGCGGTTGCGCGAATATGACAGATTTGCAATGCTACTCAAACGCACTTACGGAACTCGATTTGAGCGGTTGCGCAAAGTTGGATAAGTTATACTGCTACGACAACAAACTTACGTCGCTCAATGTAAGCGATTGTGCGGACCTGTCATATTTGCATTGCTACAAAAATTCGATTACAACACTCGATTTGAGCGGTTGTAAGAATCTAACAAATTTGCAATGCTATTCAAACAAACTTACAACGCTTAATATAAGCGGTTGTACGGAAATAAAACTTTTGTATTGTTACACAAACTCGATTACAGAACTCGATTTGAGTGGTTGCAATATTCTTACAGATTTGCAATGCAACTCAAACAAACTTACGACACTCGATTTGAGCGGTTGCACGAATATTACAGATGTGCGATGCCAAAGCAACTCGCTTACGACACTCGATTTGAGCAACTGCGCAAAGTTGCAAAAGTTATTCTGCTACAGCAATAATATCGTAGATCTGGATATTTCGAAGACGGACTTGGGTTACTCCTCAACACTCAATACGCTTGACTGTGCGCCGATGACGACACTCAAGACACTGACGCTGAAGACGGGATGGAGCATCAAAGGCATTAACCTCAGCCGAAGCTCCTCATATATTCCGACATCGACAACGATAAAGTATGTAGATTGATTCACGGATTCGAGGATTCGGCAATAACAACAACGGCGTGCAGGTTTGCACGCCGTTGTTGTCTTATGCGGCAAAGATTAAAAAATTGCATCGCTTTGCGATGCTGCGCCACCCCCAAGGGGGACAGGGGGGGGCGCAAATATTCCTTTTCAAAAAATTCAAAACTTAAGCGCGCAAGCGATTATTGAAAATTTTTCGTACTTTTGCGAAAATATTTTTACAAACAACTATGCAAATCGCAGACAAATACACTCCCCAGGAGATTGAATCCAAGTGGTATGACTACTGGATGAAGCACAATCTGTTCCACTCCGAACCCGATGAAAGGCAGCCTTACACCATCGTAATACCGCCGCCCAATGTAACGGGTATGCTTCACATGGGACACATGCTCAACAACACCCTCCAGGATGTGCTTGTAAGGCGTGCGCGTATGACAGGCAAGAATGCCTGCTGGGTACCCGGCACCGACCACGCATCGATAGCCACCGAAGCCAAGGTCGTGGCAAAACTCAAGGCCGAGGGCATAGAGAAGTCCTCGCTCACACGCGAAGAGTTCCTCAAGCATGCGTGGGAGTGGAAAGAGAAGCATGGCGGAATAATCCTTCAGCAACTGCGCAAGTTAGGTGCATCGTGCGACTGGGAGCGCACCTGTTTCACGATGGACGAACCGCGCACGGAGGGCGTTATAAGTGTCTTCTGCGACCTCTACCGCAAGGGTAAGATATATCGCGGCGTGAGGATGGTGAACTGGGACCCGTCGGCAAAGACAGCACTCTCGGATGAGGAGGTGATATACAAGGAGTCGCAAGGCAAACTATACTATCTTCGTTACAAAATAGAGGGTACGGACAAATATATCATCGTAGCCACCACGCGTCCCGAGACGATACTCGGCGACACAGCCCTCTGCGTCAATCCCGAGGATGAGCGTTACGCCTCGCTGCCGGCAGATGCACGAGTAATCGTCCCACTGGTCGGTCGGTCGATACCCGTCATACGCGATACATACGTAGATATCGCGTTCGGTACGGGAGCGCTGAAAGTTACGCCTGCACACGACGTGAACGACTATATGCTTGGCGAGAAATACGGTCTTGAGACGATAGATATATTCAACGATGACGGTACAATCAACGACAAGGTGGGTATGTACGTCGGTATGGAGCGTTTCGAGTGCCGCCGCGTAATCGAAAAGGACCTCGAGGCAGCCGGTCTGCTCGAAAAGACCGAGGCTTACACCAACAACGTGGGCTACTCGGAGCGTACGGGCGTAGCGATAGAGCCGAAACTCTCGATGCAGTGGTTTATGTCCATGAGCGAGATTGCAAAGCCTGCAACGCGCGCCGTGCTTGAGGATGTTATCCGCTTCGTACCCGAAAAATACAAAAACACCTATCGCCACTGGATGGAGAACATCAAAGACTGGTGCATATCGCGTCAGTTGTGGTGGGGACAGCGCATACCGGCCTACTATCTGCCCAAGGGCGGATATGTCGTAGCCGAGACGCCCGAAAAGGCGCTCGAACTGGCACGCGAGAAAGACCCGTCGCTCACGGCAGCCGACCTCAGACAGGATGAAGATGTGCTGGATACTTGGTTCAGTTCATGGCTCTGGCCAATATCGGTATTCGACGGCATACGCCACCCCGACAACGAGCAAATACGTTACTACTATCCCACAAACGACCTTGTTACGGGACCGGATATCATCTTCTTCTGGGTGGCGCGTATGATTATGGCCGGCTATGAGTTTCGCGGCGAGCGACCATTCTCGAATGTCTACTTCACCGGTATCGTGCGCGACAAACTCGGACGCAAGATGTCGAAGCAACTCGGCAACTCGCCCGACCCGCTCGACCTTATCGCCAAGTACGGAGCCGACGGTATGCGTGTGGCGATGCTCCTTTCGACAAGCGCCGGCAACGATATAATGTTCGACGACGCATTGTGCGAGCAGGGTCGCAACTTCGGCAACAAGATATGGAACGCCTATCGTCTCGTATGCGGCTGGAGCGTGGACAGCACACGCACGCAGAGCGAGAACGACCGTCTGGCGGGAGAGTGGTTCTGCAACCGTTTCAACAGCGTAGCGGTCGAGGTGGAGGCGGATTTCGCCGCATACCGCATATCCGATGCGCTGATGAAGTTGTACAAACTCTTCTGGGACGACTTCAGCGGTCGCTACCTCGAGATAATAAAGCCCTCATACGGTGAGCCGACAGATGCTCTGACACTCTCGCAGGCCAAAGAGTTCTTCGGCAAACTTATGCTCGCACTGCATCCATTTATGCCTTTCGTTACGGAGGAGATATGGCAGGACCTCGAGCCGAGAACTGAAGGCGAGTCGATAATGGTTGCTCAGGTTGCAGCCCCGCAGACCTTCGACGAAAAACTGCTGTCAAGATTCGAGTTGGCGCAGGAGGTTATATCATCGGTTCGCAATATACGCAAGCAGAAGAACATACCTCAAAAAGAGGCGCTCATATTGAAGGTCGTTGCAGACGAGAACTACCCTGCCGAATATGCTCCCGTAATTGCCAAGTCGGCAAACCTCTCGGAGATAAAGGCTGTCGCGGAGAAAGATGCGACGGATGCAGGTTTCATCGTTAAGACGACGCAATACTTCGTACCCCTTGGCGGTATGATAGATACGGCAGCCGAGACGGCGGCATTGGAGAAAGACCTCGCCTACTACGAAGGGTTCCTTGCAAGCGTGATGAAGAAACTCTCCAACGAGAGATTCGTTGCATCCGCACCCGAAAAGGTCGTTGCCAACGAGCGAGCGAAGCAGGCCGATGCCGAGGCTAAAATCGCGGCCATAAAGGAGCAGTTGGCGGCACTGAAATAACAGGACTACCGGTTGATGGATATCACAATCTATACCGACGGTTCGGCGTTGGGCAATCCGGGTGCCGGAGGTTACGGCGTGGTACTCTTGTCGGGACCGCACCGCAAAGAGTTGTCGCAGGGTTACACCCTTACCACGAACAACCGTATGGAACTTACAGCCGTGTGTGTGGCGTTGGAGGCGCTGAAGTTCGACGGCTGCAACGTAACGCTCTACTCCGACTCGAAATATGTTACCGAGGCAGTAAATCAGGGTTGGGTCTTCGGCTGGGAGAAGAATGGTTTTTTGAAGAAGAAGAATCCCGACCTGTGGCGCAGGTTTCTGAGGGTATATCGGCGCCACCATGTACGTTTCGTATGGGTCAAGGGCCACGCCTCGACGGTGGAGAACAACCGCTGCGACCAGTTAGCCGTCGCCGCAGCCAACAGCGGCAATCTTATTGCAGATGAGGGGTATACGCCCGAAGATTAATAATAAGCGGCGTCCCGCACGGGACGCCGCTTATTACATCATTATTGTTTAGTAGCAATTTATATTTACTTTAGCATCAGCTCCACTATTGTATTCATAGTTATTGTATGTGTTGCCTTTATTTTGCATTTTAGCACTACCGACGTTATTACTTCTTGTGTCATAACCTCTCGTTTGCCCCGAACGTTCTGTAACCTGTACGTTTATATTAGGGGAGTTCTTTTCCGGAACAGATACGGTAGTTTTGTATTGACTATCAGTAGAACCTTGGCTCGTTCTGTAAGTAACACCCTGTTCACGACAACTGTTGTCCATGTTTACTTCAGGATACTGATTTACTGCATAGGAGTTTGCTATTATTCCGACTGCGAATACACTTGTTAATGCAATAACTAACTTTTTCATAATTCAAATATTTATCCATTTAGTTTCCTACTCTTTTATCGGATTTTCGGATTACTCCGTCAGCACCTTAAAAATCAGTGATTGAGATACGCACATAAAAAAACGCAGGTACTTTTTAATGTATTCCCGTTCAGAGGTGTTTGGCGTAACCCGACAAGCAAAATACCAAAAAGCCTGCGCCTTCAAAGCGCAAACATTCAGCAATATTCATACTTGTCTCAATTAGTCGCCAAACTTCCTGAATCGCAGAATAAAACTAAAACGTTTTTTCTATATGTTAAAATGTGCGTATACGATACGCTAATGCTTCATAGGCAAATCGGTTTATTGTTTATTGTTGCAAATATATGTTTTTTTTATTTAATAAACACAATTCCTCCGCTACTTGCCCAGAATAAATATCGCCGGGCGCTTGGCGATGTCGGGCATTGAACGGCGCCGCCAGTCCGATATCGGGCAGGAGAGAATATACTCCGAGGGTGCCGTAATATCCGCCGCAACCGTAAGCATCGTCGCCGGTGAGCATATCTTAATCAGCAGTTCGAATAGTTTCACATTCCTGTATGGTGTCTCGATAAAGACCTGCGACTGTCCCTCGCTCTGCGCACGCGCCTCGAAGCGTTTAACCGCACGCGAACGGTCAGGCTCCTTGACAGGCAGGTAGCCGTTGAATGCAAACGACTGTCCGTTCTGTCCCGATGCCATAACAGCCATGATAATCGACGACGGTCCGACCAACGGCACTACCCTTATACCCCTCTTGTGGCACAGCGCCACAACAACTGCACCCGGGTCGGCGACGGCAGGGACGCCTGCCTCTGATATCACACCCGCAGAACGCCCTTCCAAAAGCGGTTGCACAAGCATCTCGATATCGCGCGGCGACGTGGTATGCTCATTAAGTTCGCGAAACTCCAGTTCGTCTATCGGTCTCGAAATGCGGGCCTTGGATAAAAAGCGGCGCGCCGAGCGAACATTCTCCACTATAAAGTAGTCCAGCGTATCCATTATGCGGCCGTTATACTCCGGCAGCACATCCGACACAGCGGTCTCATCCGACACGGGACAGGGTAAAAGATATAGCGTTCCGTACATTACTCCTTGATATATATGCGTTTGACACGCGAAGATACAGAGGTCAGTATTTCGTAAGGTATGGTTCCCAGCACGCGGGCCATATCCTCGGCCGTATTGCCACCGGCAGGCGAGAAGACGCATACCTCATCGCCCTCCTTGACATCCGGCACGTCGGTAACATCAATCATACAACTGTCCATGCATATTCGTCCCACGACGGGTGCAGGGCTTCCGCCGACAAGCATCGACCACGCTCCGCAGCCCAAATGACGGTCCAGACCATCGGCATAGCCCACAGGAATCGTAGCAATAAGCGAGTCGCGACTCAGAATCTGCGAGCGGCCATAGCCTATGCCCTCACCCGCAGCACGACGGCGCAACTGCACGATACGTGTACGCAGTGTCGAGACAGGCCGCAGCGAGGTGTTATGCTCCGAACCATAGCCGTAGAGTCCGATACCCAGACGGCACATATCGAAACGCGCTTCGGGGAAGCGTTCAATGGCTGCCGTATTGGCCGTATGACGCACGACAGGGTATGGCAGCGACGATGCTATACGACTGCTCATACTATCAAAACGACCTATTTGCAGGCGTGTAAAGTCATCCTGCGACGGGTCGTCTGCACAACTCAGGTGGGCAAAAATAGTGGCTACCTCGATATACTCCGAGTAGCGGTGCAATCTCTGGACAAGTATCTCTATCTCCTCATCTATAAATCCGAGGCGGTGCATACCCGTATCGAGTTTGACATGTACCGGGTATCTGCGCTCGCCGTAGCGCGCGACGGACTCCACAAATGCCTCAAGCGATGCGAAGTTGTATATCTCGGGTTCAAGGCGATTGAGAACCATACGGTCGAAACTGCCTGCATCGGCATTAAGCACCAGCACAGGCATTGATACACCCCTTTCACGAAGCAGTATACCCTCATCGGCAAACGCCACTGCAAGGTAGTTCACACCGTGATGCTGAAGGATATATGCAAGTTCGGCGTCGCCGGCGCCATAGCCCGACGCCTTGACCATAGCCGTAAGACGCTGCGAAGACGGCAACTTGGAGCGGTAATAGTTGAGATTATGCACCATAGCATCCAAATCGACCTCAAGCATCGTGGTATGCACGCTCTTTTGCAACACGCTGCCGATGCGTTCAAAGCGGCTTGAGCGGCTGCCTTTGAGGAGTATGGCTCTGCCTGCAAAGTCGGAGCGTTTCATACGGTGCAGGAAGTCATCGGTAGAACCGTAAAACTCACAGTCAATATCCGAAAATGAGCCGGCATTGGCCGATATGCGGCTGCCGATACCTATCATACGCTCGACACCGCTCGATGCCACAAGCGAGGCGACACGTCCGTAGAACTCTGTCTCGTCGATGCAACTCTGCTCGATATCCGACAGAATCAAAGTCTCGGGACGTCCGGCAGCAACGCTGTGCAGATAATCGAGGGCTATTGTAAGCGAATTGATATCGGAGTTATAGGCATCATCGACTATAAGCGAGCCGTTGATACCCTCTTTAACCTCAAGGCGCATAGCGACGGGCGGCAGATAGCGCAAATCGGGGTCTGGAAGATTCATCACACGGCAGAATGCCGTAACAAGGCGTGCATTGCTTGCAGAAACGCCCTCGGCAGGTTTCGGAGAGGGAACGGCCTTAGCATAATGGGAGGAAGCAGACGTCGCATAATATATCTTTACCCCTGTCGAGAGATTCTCGGCGACCCTGCGCAGAAGTTCGTTCTCATCATTAATTATAAGCACACGGGCTTCGCGTGCAAGCATCAGTTTCTCGACAATCTTCTCCTCGAGCGACGAGAAGTTCTCCTGATGAGCATCGCCGACGGATGTAAATATGACAACCTCGGGACGTATCATCCTCTGAAGGCGCGACATCTCGCCGCAACGCGAGATACCCGCCTCAATCAAAACTATATCCTCATCACCCTCCGCCATAAGAAGCGAGAGAGCCACACCTATCTGCGAGTTATAACTGCGCGGAGAGCGGAAGACACGCTTATAACGTGATACTGCCTGTGCAATCCACTCTTTTACAATCGTCTTGCCGTTGGAGCCGGTAACAGCCACCACACAGCCGCTGAAACCATTGCGATAATGCGCTGCGAGGCTCTGCAAAGCCGATATCGCATTCGCAACGACAACAGCACCGCAACCCTCGGGCAGTTCAACGGGACGCTCGATAAGAAAGGCCTGCACGCCGCGATTGACCATTTGAGGTATAAAATCATGCGAGTCGTGATTCGCACCGCGCATGGCGACGAAGAGTGTATCGCGACCAAGTACACCGTTGCGGCTGTCTGTCTCGACGCCACGCACCGTAAGGTCGGCACCTTCGAGATAACCACCGCAGATTATTGCTATTTCCGACAATTTGTATTTCATCGTTCAGGCGTTTATTGAATTATCGGTTCTTCTATTCAAACTCGACTATCGTTATACCGGCACCGCCCATATCGGGATGGGCATCTGTGGCTGATTTCACGCCACGTACTGTTTTGAGGTATCGCCGCACCTCCTCCTTGAGCGCTCCCGTACCTTTTCCGTGAAGTATCGTTACTGAGCCGACACCCGTCATAAGAGCATCATCCACAAGCGTACGCACCTCCTCCAAAGCCTCCATGACCCTCATTCCGCGTATATCTATCGAACCGCGAAAATTCATCTTGCGCTCCGTAATATCGGCCGATATTTTGACCGAGACAGGTGTCGGTTCCAGGCGCTGCATACGTCTATATTCGTTGCCTGATATCACCGTGAGTTTATCTTTATCGACCGTAGTCTTTATTGCCCCGAAGGTAACGGTAGCACGACGACCCTTAATCTCCACGACCTCTCCGGCCATATCCTGCCCCTCGATACGAACTTTGGAGCCTACCGCCGGTTTTGGAGATTCCTGTTGTTGCGGTACGCTATTCTCCCCGGTACTGTCATTGCCCTTGCTGCGCCGCTCCTGCCTGCGGCTCTGACGACGTGCAAGGCGCTCCATCTCGCGCGTTATACGCTCGTCATCGCCTGCGCCCGCGTCGCTGTCTACCTTGCGGCGGAATTCATCCAGTTCACGACGCACAACACGTGTCGTCTCACGCTCGGCAGCCGTCTCGCGGATAGTGCGTATCGTATTCTCTATACGGCGGTTGGCCTCTGCCACAAGTTCCGACGCCTCCTCGCGGGCCCGCGACAGAATCTCGCTGCGCTCGGCACGTATATTCTCGAGCTGGCGGCGGTAGTTCTGCTCCAACTCATCCACCTTGCGGTCGGTTATGCGTATGCGGTCGCGTTTCTGCTCCCAATATCGTTTATCTCTCGAAATGGCACGCAACTGACGCTCCAAATCTATATAATCGCTGCCGGCCTTCTCGCTCGCACGGTTTATGATATCCTCCGAAAGACCTATCTTGCGCGCTATCTCGATTGCGAACGAACTACCGGGTTTACCCGTTTCCAGACGGAACAGAGGACGTATATTGCGCACATCGAAGGTCATGGCGCCATTTATTATACCATCGGTCTCGGAGGCGTAATACTTTATATTCGAGTAGTGCGTGGTAATGATGCCGTAGAAACCGCGCTCGACGAACCTCTCAAGGATTGCTTCGGCAATAGCACCGCCGATAACCGGCTCCGTACCCGAACCGAACTCATCGACAAGCACCATCGCAGACCCAGACATGGAGAGCATACAGCGCATATTGTTAAGGTGCGACGAGTAGGTCGAAAGGTCGTTATCCATAGATTGCTCATCGCCTATATCGATACAGATGTTTTCAAATACCGGAAACTCCGAGTCTGGCGAGGCCGTTACCGGAAAACCGCACTGAAACATATATTGCAGCAGACCCGACGTCTTAAGGCAGACCGACTTGCCGCCGGCATTGGGTCCCGATATGACAAGTATGCGGTTGGATGCATCCAAAGTGAGGTCGAGCGGCACGACAGAGCGTTTCTGCGCGGCAAGAGCAGCCGCAAGCAGCGGATGACGCGCATTACACAGCATAAGACGACCCTCATTTGACAGTTGCGGCCTCGATGCGCCGTTCTCCAACGTCCAGCGGGCCTTTGCCCGAAGCATATCGATACGTGCCAGGTACTCATCCGAAGCGGCTATCGCAGCAGCGTCGGGACGAATATAGTCGGTAAATTCAGTCAGTATTCGTATCTCCTCGCGGCGCAGCGCATACTCCAACTCCCGCAGTTCGTTATTCAACTCGACGACCTCCATCGGCTCTATATAGACCGTGCGGCCCGTAGCAGACTCATCACAGACAAGACCCGACAATTTGCGTTTGTTGCCTGCCGCAACAGGTATCACTGCACGACCGTCGCGAACCGATATAACGGCATCGGCATCGACGACACCCGAACTCTTCGCCGAAGCGAGAATCTGTTGCAGGCGGCGCGACACACGGCTCTCATGCGAGCGTATCTCTCGGCGCAGGCGTCCGAGTTCCGGCGAGGCCGTATCACGCATATCGCCCGTATCGTCGATGATTCTCTCCGCTTCGCGCACGATATGCGCAAGCGGCTGCACTCCCTCGCTGATATCGTGCAGGCAGGGACAGGATTCTCTCTCTCTTGAAAGGATAAATGATGACAGAGTGCCTGCCGTACGCAGGGCGGAACGCAGCACGACGACCTCTCCCGTTTCGAGGAAAGTGCCGTCGATGCGTATCTTGGCTGCGAGACCCGACGTATCGGGGAACTCCTCACGCGGGAAATCCGGCTCGGAGGAGAGCAGTAAACGCACCTCCTCGGCCGACGACTGACGGTACTCTATCACGGACGGTTCGCAACAAAACGTCTCGTCCGCCACAAACTCACGCGCACGATTCATCGAACACAGGGCCGATACCTGCGCACGGATACGGTCAAAGCCGACCTTGCTCTCGAAATCGACAGGATATATCATACTGTGTACTATGTTCGCCTGCGGTTAAATCAAAGGACTACTCGCACTCGGCAGGCGCAGCCGAAGCACTCTTGACGGTTTTGCCGTTCTTGTCTGCCTTGTCTGCCTTGTCGCTGCGGCCGAAAAGCGAGAAGTGAACGTAGCGTTTGGGATGTGCCTCCAAATCTGCAAGCAGCGATGAGAGATTGGCGCTTGCCGAAGCGAGGTTCGCATACAACTCATCGTCGGTAAGCAGGCGCGAAACGGTTCCGTCGCCGTTTTGTGCCGTATCAACAAGCGTATTCAGACGCTCGAGCGTACACTGTAGATTATGAGCCAAATCGGCATCGGCAAACTGCGACGCAAGCGAATCCACATTCATCACAATATGGTCCAGACGCTCGCTGTTGCCGCTGAGCGCCTTGCTGAAGGTGTCAAGATTGGATATCAAATCGCTTATCTCGCCACGACGCGAAGCAAGCACATTGTCAAGTGTTCCGGTTGCCGAATTAAGATTCGACACGATACCGGTAATATTTTCTTCGTTGGCGGCGAGAAGTTCGTTGATACTCTTCAGCGCCTCGTCAAGGCTTGCAACCACCTGCTCTATCCTGCCTATAAGTTCTCCGGCGCTGTCCCCTACCGTTGAGAGGAAATTCTCCTCCTCGACGGTATTGATATCATCGCTGTCAGACAACACCCTGTTACCGGTGCCAAGCACAATTTCGATACCCTTGCCGCCCAGAAGGCTGCCGCTGTAAATCTTGGCATAGGAGTCTTCAGGGATGGAGTATTTACGGTCAATGGCAAGCGCAACCGTTACACACTTATCGTGTTCCGGTGCAAGTTCTATGGATGATACCTGACCGACCTTCACTCCGTGAATAACCACAGGCGAAGCCGGCTGAAGACCATCCACCTGATTATAGTGAGCATAATACACTTTGCTGCGGCTGAACACATCCAGTCCGCTCAAAAAGCGGATGCCCGCCCAGGCACACACCAATATCACTACTGCAAAGATTCCGATTTTTACCTCTCTTTTCATCTCTTATAAAGTTTACACATATTCTTTTTCTATTTTCATACAGCACAATGCAATATCCGTGCGGACATCGTGCCTCGACATACAAAATCTAATGAACTTCGTCGCTCCTGTCCACCTCTACGACAAAGGCATCGCCGAAGACTTTGCGCACCTCTGCCGCAGCCTTGGATGCAGAACTGCGGTCGGGATAGAAACCGACGCAATATTTATACTTCAGTTTGCCGTTGCCGGATGCATATCCGCAGACCTTGCCGCGATAACTCTTGAAGCGCGCATCATCGACCGATATGGGTTTGTCGAGCGCCATGACCTGTACGGCATAGCCCTTCTGCGACGCGGCAGAAGATGCAGCAGGAGCAGTTGTCGAAGCAGTAGGAGCAGTTGTCGAAGCGGCAGCAGCAGGCGAAGCGTCGTTTTGCGAATCCGAAGCCGCCAATTCGGCCTCCTCCTCCATCATCTGCTTCAAAGCCTTTTTGATATTGTTGCAATATGTTTCAAAGCCGCTGTATATATCCTCCGCAATCTGATTAACACCTTTTTCGGAGGTTATATATGCCCTATCGTCAGGATTGGAGAGAAAACCGACCTCGGTAATAACAGACACCAAATCCGCCGACCACAGCAACTCGAAATTACCTCTTTTCACAGCATAATCCTGACCGTGCATCTTGCGGCCGGACTTTTTGTATGCCTTCTGTATATGAGTGGCCAGAGCGTGGCTGTATTCACCGTTAAGGGTTTGAATTTTGCCCACTTGCGCCATTGTTCTCTCCTCTTTATATGCTCCGTCGGAGACCTCATTGCCGTGTCTGTTTCTGATGTTCTTGGTATTATAACCATTATATTTCTCATCGCTGCCACGACCGACACCTACCGTCGGCTGACCTTTTACCATATCATCGACAGTGAAAAACGTCGTCTCGGTGCCGCAGGCCCTGCTATCACCGGCTCCGTTGGCATGAACCGACAGAAGCACCTGCGCCTTGGCCTTGAGCGCAATATCGACACGTTCGGGACGACCGATAAACGTATCGGTAGTGCGCGTATATACCACCTTTACATCGGGCATACGCTCCTCAATCTTCTTTCCGAGCGCAAGCGCGACTTTAAGATTTACATCCTTTTCGTTATACCCTCCATACGAGGCTCCGGAGTCGCTTCCGCCATGCCCCGCATCAATAACGACAACTTTTACCTCCGCATTCGCAATAGGAGAGCCGGCTTTTACGTTAGCAACTGCAAAGACCATTGATGCCATAGCGATAAGCAGACTTTTTTTCATAACGCGTAAACTTTACAAGTTATTAATATTAGTATTTCGCGAAAAATGGTTATCTTTGTCGGAATAAAATCGCGCCCAAACCTGCACACAATAGGGTTTTTGGCGTTTTGCCGACTCGTCGGCAAAGATATAGTTTTTTTTTGATTTTTGAAACACGGAACGGTTAAATATCTAACTTTTTCTGCAATCGTCGCAACAATAATCTGCGCGGCGAGCATCGCTGCACCCCGAACCGCTGCAAACCTTCGGGTCGATACGCAGCACTCGATGCTCGTCAATCCGTCCGGAACGGATTCGGCGACCGCAAAGACTCTTCTTGAGAGAGTCCAAAGCCCTGTTGCAGCGAGCGACGATGCATACGCTGACTCTCTGCGAGAGGAGCCATACCTGTCCGACTCTATGCGCATAAAAGATGCCGAACTCTACTCTGCCGACACGACGGCCAACGGCAGCAAAGGCGCATTCCTCGACGATATCATAAGCGGAAAGAACACCGACTCGCTGGTATACGACGTGCGCAACAAACTCGTATACATATACAACGAGGGAGACGTGAACTATCAGGATATGAATCTGAAGGCTGACTTTATGCGTATAAATATGGACTCCAAAGAGATATACGCATACGGAAAGCCCGACTCGGTGGATGGCAAGCCGACGGTAACACACCCTGTATTCAGCGAGGGCAGTTCATCGTATACAATGGACACAATAACCTACAACATATCGTCCAAAAAGGCAAAAATCAAGGGTGTGGCAACGCAGGAGGGCGATGGCTGGCTCATAGGACGCAGCGTGAAGAAAATGGAGGACAACTCGTTCAACATTCAGGGCGGATTATACACGACATGCGACGAGACAGACCACCCGCACTTCTATCTGGCTATGACAAAGGCAAAGGTCATACCCGGCAAAAAGGTGGTAACGGGTCCGGCATACTTCGTTATGGAGGATGTGCCGTTGTACTTCCTCGGAATACCCGAAGGATTCTTCCCGATAAATTCGGGGCCAAAGTCGGGTCTGCTTATGCCTACTTTCGGAGAGGATTCGAAGGGATTCTTCCTGCGCGACTTAGGTTATTATTTCGTGCTGGGACAGCACATGGACCTGGCATTGAGAGGAGGTATATACACCCTCGGCTCGTGGGAGGCATCGGCAACGTCGCACTACATCAAAAGGTACAAATATACCGGTAACTTCAATATCAACTTCGCAAATGTCAAGCACGGTGAAAAAGGCGAGCCGGACTATGTAAAGCAGAATAACCTGCGCATACAGTGGACCCACTCACAGGACCCCAAGGCAAATCCGGGTTCCACCTTCTCGGCGTCGGTGAACTTCGCCACGAGCGGTTACAGCCGTTACTCGGCAACAAACCTCAACGACATACTTGCGACGCAGACCAACTCATCCATATCCTACTCAAAGAACTGGGCCGGAACACCGTTCTCGCTCTCGATGAATATGGCCGTGTCGCAGAACTCGCAGAACCAGACCATAGCCATCACGCTTCCCAACATCGTCTTCAACGTATCGAGAATATACCCCTTTAAGCGCAAGGAGCGTATAGGCAAAGAGCAGTGGTATGAGAAGATATCGCTCAGTTATTCAGGCAAACTCACCAACTCGACCACCACGACCGAAAAGGAGATATTCACAAAAGAGACGCTGCTCAAGATGCGTAATGGTATAGAACACAACATACCCGTATCGGCATCTTTCAGCCTATTTAACTACATCAACATATCGCCTACGGCAAACTATACCGAGAGGTGGTATTTCAAGAAGGTGGAACGCGAGTGGAACCCTCTGACCAATACGGTCGATTATCTCGACCCGCAGTACGGATTCTATCGCATATACAACTACAACGCCGGCGTTTCGGCACAGACCACCATCTACGGAATGTGGCAGATGAAGAGCAAAACGAGCAAACTGCAAGCCGTGCGGCACACCATAAAGCCGCAGGTGGGATTCTCCTATGCACCCGACTTCAGCAAGCAGAAGTACGGTTACTACAAGGTCGTACAGAGCGACTCTACGGGACGTTACCAGGTCTACTCGCCATTTTCGGACAATGCATACGGCGTTCCGGGTTCGGGGCGCCAGATGAACCTCACCTTCTCGCTCGAGCAGACCCTCGAGATGAAGGTGCTGAGCAAGCGCGACACCTCGGGCGTAAAGAAAGTGAAGTTGATTGACAACTTCTCATTCAGCGGCTCGTATAACTTCCTCGCCGACTCGATGAGACTCTCGACAATTCCCGTC
>JAFLRT010000038.1 GCA_022511295.1 Alistipes sp.
AGTGGAAAACGCTTCACAACGTGCGCCTGCGCGGCGTTATGGGCATAGCCACCAACACCGATGACGAGAAGGTCATAAGCCGTGATTTTGAGTTGCTGGCATCGTACAAAGAGGAATTTGCACCTCTGTTCGGCGCCGGTTTCGACACTCTCTCGATGGGTATGTCCGACGACTACCCTCTTGCTATCGAGTGTGGCTCTACAATGGTGCGTGTCGGTTCAAAGATATTCGGCGCGCGCGACTACTCACAGCATAAATAAAGTTAATGATGCCAAAAGGAGTTCCCTTTTGGCATCATTAACTAAATAATCCTTACCGACCGACTATCGCACTCTCAACCGTTTGCCGATACTCAATATAGAGGAACTTTTTATACCGTTAAGTTGACACAGGCGCGACACGGTCGTACCGTTACGCTTGGCTATACCGGTCAGGGTATCACCTTTGCGGACTACATAATAGCGTGCGGATGATGCTGCCGCTGTTTCTGCCGCCTTGCGCTTATCCTCCTGCTCGTTGGCTGTCTCGTCGTCAAAATTCTGGTCATATTTTGAATATATATCAAAATAACTGCGCTTGAGCAGAAATGTTTCACGGCGCAACTTACCCGTTGAGAAATCAATGATTCTCTCAGGGTCAAACGATTGTCCGTAATAGCGCGTTTCAAAATGAAGATGCGGACCTGTACTGCGTCCGGTACAACCGCCAAGACCTATCACCTGTCCTGCCGTAACCCACTCACCGGCCTCGACAAAGCGCTCTGACAGATGTGCCATATAGGTTTCAAGACCGTTGTCATGGCGTATAATTACGAGATTGCCGTAACCGGAGTTGTTAAACTGGGAGAAACGTACGCATCCGTCAAATACGGCATATATAGAATCACCGACGGAGAGCGGCAAATCCACCCCGGTATGGCTTCGCTTGTGGCGCACTCCATAGTGCGAACTGATACGACCCTTATAAGGATAGTGGTAGTGTTTAAGTTCATCGACCAATGAAATAACAACCGATGAGGGCAGCGAATTGAGCGGAACGCTGTAATATGGAGATGTCGTATTGGTATTCCAGTAGGCTTTGTACACGGTACTGTCCTGCACTGTATCACGATTGCGCACATAACACCATGTATTATCATTAAAAAGCACTACCTTAACCGCCTCATTGCTTGTAGACAAGGTATCGACAACCATCGTGCAGGCAATAGACCGTACAGGGTCTATCGGTCCCGACGGCTGCCGTGAATCGCAACCGCAAAGAGTGTTCGAAGCATCTGCTTCGGGAGTCTCCAGGACCGCACCGGCATCTGTTTCGCCTGCTGCCGGCGTCTGTGCGACAGCTGTCAGTGCAAACAATACTGCCGTCATTAAAATACTTGCTTTAATGTATTTCATAGAGGTTCATCATTTATAACATGGTTACTATTCTCTTATAAATTGCTCGGCCGCTTCAAGCGCCTTATAAAACTCTTCGCCGAAACGGCGTATAATAGCCTCTTTCACGCATTTATATATCGGCACACCCTTTTTGCGACCATTCTCGCAGGCGGAACGGCACACATCCCAGCGGTGATAGTTAAGACCGACGCTGCCATTGGAAAATTGCACGACTCTGACAGGATACAAATGACAGGAGACAGGTTTACGAAATGGAGATTCTCCACGAAGATATGCCTTCTCGATAGCGCACAAGGTTACGCCGTTCTCATTGTACGAATACGCACACTCCGCATCACCGACAAGCGGCGTTGTATAGTCTCCGTCGCAATCAACGACCATAAAACCTTGTTGTTCAATCGCATCTACTCCTTCCTGCGTCATATATGGACGATAGGCGTCAAAATACTCCTCAAGCAAATCAACCTCATCATCCTCAAGCGGAGCGCCTGCATTGCCTTCAACGCAACACATACCCTTGCAGCGACTTATATCGCACGCAAAATACTCCGTAAGCAAATCGGCGCTCACTATTTTGCCGTCGATTTCAATCATATCGCGTCATCACTTTTACCGCATGTATCTGCGATTACCGTATCGAACAACTGACCGAGCGACATTCCCATAGCGCGTGCCTGCTTCGGTACAATACTGCCACTGCTCATACCCGGGATTGCATTTACCTCGATAAGGCACGGTCGTCCATCCGATGCGACTATAAAATCTATGCGCACGACCCCACGACAGCGGCAAACCTTATAGGCGTCAAGCGTCATCTTATTCAACTCGGTTTTTAGTTCCGGCGTGATATCCGCAGGGGTAATCTCGTCGGACATCCCTGCCGTATATTTGGCCTCATAATCGAAAAAATCGTTTTTGGATATGACCTCGGTTACAGGGAACAGATACTCCTTACCGCCGGCAATCATTACCCCGCAAGCCATTTCGCGCCCCTCGATAAACTCCTCTATAAGAACCTCATCGCTCTCGGCAAAGGCATCGGCGACGGCTTTGGCGATATCCTCCTTCGACCGCACCTTGGTTACGCCGAAACTGCTGCCGCTTGCATTGGGTTTGACAAACAGAGGCAGACCGAGTCGGGCGACAATCTCATCGGCATCGGCACTGTCGCCTTTGTATAAAAGCATATCTTTAGCCACACGTATGCCTCGCGATGCTACAGCCCGTTTAGTCGAAATCTTGTCAAATGTTATTACCGACGATGTTGCAGAGCATGAGGAATACGGTATTCCCATAATATCGAGATAACCTTGCAACTTACCGTCTTCACCCGGAGTGCCGTGTATGATAATGAGAGCGTAGTCAAACTCCGTGCGCTCGCCGTTCACCGTAAGTGAAAAATCATTTTTATCCAACGGATAGCGCTTGCCGTCCGGGGATTCATACTCCCAGTCTCTGCCGTGAACATCGACAACCTTTATATCGTATTTATCTTTGTCAAGCGCCTCATATATCTGGCGCGCACTCTGCAAGGCTATGCCGCGCTCTGACGAGTTGCCACCCGCAAGCAGCGCAATCTTCAACCTGTTCATAAATTATGGGTTATAAATATCAGTATATCTGAATGATAGTATCTCCTCAATCATTTTAACGTATTCCGCCGCTTCACAGTTATCCGGAGCCTCTTTAAGCACTTTGCGGAAAGCATTCAGCGCAGCGCCCCATTCATTACGGCGATAATACTCACGCCCCTCCGCCATAAACTGCGCCGTCAGGCCGTCAGAGCAGGCGGCAGAGAATAACTTATGCTCTTTTATATATTCAACAACACCCTCGCACAACATCTGCGACACATCATCTCCACTTCTCAGTCGGGTTCGGATATCCGTAGCCGAGCAGTCGTACAGAGGTGCATCCTCAAGTACGACCACCCTACTGCCCATATTTCCGACATCATAACCGCTTCGTGGATATACATATATATCGTAATTTGAAAGTATTTTTTCAGACTCTTTCCATTGTCCGATATTTACGATATTGTCGGCACCCATAAGTATGGAAAAAGTCATATCCCCGCCGTTATTATCCTGGAGAAAGCGAAGCGTGTCGATTGTATATGACGGTTTCGGAAGAAGAAATTCCACAGCAGAAGCGCTTATCTCATCGGGATATTTAGAACTGCTGCAAGCTATCTCAGCCATCTCGAAGCGGGCGAATTCAGGAAGCAGGTCGTCGTTTTGCTTAAACGGACTTTGCGGAGAGACAATCAGCGCAACGCAATCGCACAACCCACACTCTATAACATATTCAGCAAGCGCCGTATGTCCTCGGTGTACTGGGTTGAACGACCCGAAATATAACATCATGCGCCGCTTCATATAAAGTCTGTTATTTCGCAATGAATGTATTGATTATATCAGTAGTAGCGGCGACCGCACTCTCGAGGTCGTCATTTATAACGATATGGTCGAACCCATCCGCCTTGGCAATCTCGAACTCTGCCTTTGCAACTCTTTTCTCTATAACTTCAGGGCTGTCCGTTCCGCGTCCTGTAAGGCGTTTGCGCAACTCTTCAACCGAAGGAGGCATAACGAATATCGAGCAGGCCGCATCTCCGAAGATACGTTTAAGATTCAGACCGCCCATAACATCCACGTCAAATATTATGATATTGTTTTTAGCCCATATACGCTCCACCTCGCTGCGCAGAGTACCATAACACGTACCTTTGTAGACCTCCTCCCATTCGACGAAACTGTCATCGGCGACAGCCGCTGCAAACTCACCGGGCGTCATAAAATAATAATCCACACCGTTACGTTCAGCACCGCGAGGCGCGCGCGAGGTAGCCGATATCGAGAACTCCAGTTGCGGAAACAGTTCAAGCATTCGTTTTACAATGGTTGTTTTGCCACTGCCGCTCGGAGCGGAAAATATAATCAACTTACCCATATAATCCGTTTTACAAAATATTAAGCACCTGTTCCTTTATCTTCTCCAATTCGTCTTTCATTTTAACTACAAGTATCTGGATATCGGTATCATTCGCTTTTGAACCGGTGGTATTTATTTCACGCCCCATCTCCTGTGCGATAAAACCGAGTTTGCGACCTGCACACTCTTCGTTTGCAGCAACTTCACGAAAATATTTACAGTGATTCTTCAACCGCACTTTCTCCTCCGTGATATCAAGTTTTTCGATATAGAATATCATCTCTTGCTCGAGGCGGCTGTGGTCGGTTTCGATGCCGAGCGATGCGATATTTTCACGTATACGATTGCGGATTGCCGTTGTGCGCGCACCCTCAAACGGAGTAATCTCATCGCGATATTTTTCGATAAGGTCTATACGCTTCAGTATATCCGATATAAGCGATGCGCCCTCCTGTATTCTGAACTCGTCTATTCTTTCTGCCGCCTCTCTTGTCGCTGCGAGCAGAGCCTCTGTCTCTTCGGCACACGCCGCGCGGTCATTTGACGAGACCACATTCGGCATTCTCAATATTGCCGACAACATTGCAGCGGAATCGACTTCGACACCGGCAGTCCCGGCAGCGGTTTTTATCTGCTCCGCACACGCCTTAAAGAGTTGATTATCAATATTTATACACGACTCAGCCGCAGCACTCTCCACTGATACATAGACTTCAACTTTTCCGCGCTGCAAGCGTTTGCTTATAATATTTCTTATCTCATACTCGACTTCGCGATAGGCGGATGGCATTTTCACCGACAAGTCAAGTTGCTTGGAGTTGAGCGAGCGTATTTCGACTGTAATCTTTTTATTGTCTGTCAGCACATCGGCTTTCCCGAAGCCTGTCATTGATTTAATCATTGTCTTTCGGTTTAATTTCGGCAAAGTTACAAAACAATCGGCGAAAATTTCAATCAAAAGGCAAAAAAGTCTTATAAAACAAGCAGCGCGGTCCCGGACTGCGCTGCTTGTTTTAATAATATAATGACAGAGACTATGACGAAGCACAAAAACAACTCCGCCGAGAGAAGAACACAATAAATAAAGGGATGCTGCCGCACCCCTTTATTCGATTATTGCCAGATATCTTTCAGCAGTTAGTCGACGTATACGATTTCTGCCGAACCGGGTTTGATTAAACTCGATATGGTCTGCCCTTGTTTCATATAAATTGTAGTAAGCTGATTGTCTTTGCAGTACAACCGAGTCAATGCCGTATTCTTTGACACATCCAAAGTCGTCAGCTGATTGTAACTGCATTCCAATTTAGTCAACGCCGTACATCCGCTAACATCCAAACTTGTCAGCTGATTGTAATCGCAGTACAACTGAGTTAATGCCGTACATCCGCTAACATCCAAACTCGTCAGCTGATTGTAATAGCAGGTCAAAGTAGTCAATGCCGTATTCTGCGACACATCCAAATCCGTCAGCAGATTATAAGAGCAGTACAGCTCCTCCAAATTTGTAAAATACTGCACCCCTTCGAGCGATGTTATTTTTTCGTCGTCGGACGTGTAAAATTTATTTGAGACGTCGATTTTCGTCACTTCCGCCGCCTCCTTTTCGGATATTTTGCCGTCGCCGTCAGTGTCGAAATTCTCCAATACATACTGTCTGAAAATCGGGTCGGGAAAGGCTTCTTCCATATTGTCGGGAATCGGAATTTCCGGAGTCGGGTCATCCGGATTGTCAGGATTATCAGGATTTTCCGGGTCGTTTGTGTCCGGCTGTTCCGTGCCGTCGCTACCGTCTTCAAGCAGGCTGTCGTCGCCGCATGACCACATGCCGCAGCACAGACCGACTGCGAGCAATAAGTAAATGATTTTCTTCATCGTTTTGTTTTTTGCTTGCCACTCGGCTTCTGCAATGGCAGGGTTATAATAAACGGAAAGTGTGAAGCCTGATTTCGTCTATCCAACAGAAGTTTGTGCGAAAACACTTTCTTATATGTCTGTATCGGGTACGGTGACACCTTCAACGCTACAAAATTACATATTTTTCGCGAACAAACAACACTCGCGGAGAATCGCTGCCAACAATAACAGAAAAAATACGTTGCGGCATTGCAGGGAATCTTTTATTTTACTACCTTTGCGGTAATGTTGTTCAAAACAGATAAAAGACTAAACATTCTATTAAAATATGAAAAAACACAATTTCAACGCGGGACCGTCGATTCTGCCCGACGTCGTATTGCAGAATGCTGCAAAAGCTATCATTGATTTCAACGGTTCGGGACTCTCACTGCTCTCGATATCGCACCGCACCAAAGATTTTGAAGATGTACTCAACGAAGCTCAGCAACTCTTCCGCGAACTGCTCAGCATTCCCGACAATTACAAAATATTCTTCGTCGGAGGCGGCGCAAGCACGCAATTCTTCCATATCCCTGCCAACTTCCTTAAAACGAAAGCAGGCTATGTAAACACGGGCGTTTGGTCAAAAAAGGCAATCAAAGAGGCTAAGCACTACGGCGAAGTGCAGGTTGTCGCAACATCCGAAGACCGCAACTTCACCTACATACCCAAAGGTTTCGAGATACCGACAGACCTCGACTACCTCTACATCTGCACCAACAACACCATCTACGGTTCGGAGTACAAAGTCGATATCGACTCGCCGGTACCTCTTTTTGCAGATATGAGTTCCGATATCTTAAGCCGTCCCGTAGACGTATCGAAATATGCACTTATCTACGGCGGCGCGCAGAAGAACCTCGCACCGGCAGGTCTTACCTTTGTAATTATACGCGATGACATGCTTGAAAAAGTAGTTCGCGAACTGCCGACGATGATGAATGTAAACACACATGTAGACAACAACTCCATGTTCAACACGCCTCCCGTATTCCAGATTTACGTTCTGAACGAAACGCTTAAGTGGATTAAGAGTTTAGGCGGCATCAACGAGATGTATCGCATAAACCTCGAAAAGGCAAACATCCTCTATGACGAAATCGACCGCAACACGCTCTTCCGCGGCACAGTGGAGAAGGAAGACCGCTCGTTGATGAATATCTGCTTCGTGATGGCTGACGGCTATGAGGAGTTGGCACCCGAGTTTATGGAGTTCGCCAAGGCTCGCGGCATGGTCGGTATCAAAGGACACCGTTTGGTCGGCGGCTTCCGTGCTTCATGCTACAACGCTTGCCCCAAGGAGAGCGTCGAGGCACTCGTGGCTTGCATGCAGGAGTTCGAGCAAACCGTAAAGAGCAGATAAATGCCTACCATCGTACCCTTTACACGCGAAAAGAGAGAGGACAAAGCAATTTATTATACCTCATTGATTAAGGATATGAAGATTCTTGTTGCAACAGAAAAGCCGTTTGCGAAAAAGGCGGTAGACGGTATCAGAGAGATTGTCGAGGGCGCAGGCTATACCCTCTCGCTGCTCGAAAAGTACACCGACAAGGCACAACTGCTCGAGGCAGTGGCAGATGTCGACGCGCTTATCATACGCAGCGATAAGGTAACGGCTGAAGTTATCGACGCGGCTCACAATCTTAAAATTGTTGTTCGTGCAGGTGCAGGATATGACAACGTGGATTTGGCAGCAGCGTCCGCTCGCGGTATTGTCGTAATGAACACCCCGGGACAAAACTCCAATGCCGTTGCCGAACTGGCACTCGGAATGATGGTCTATATGGCTCGCAATCAATTTACGAGCGGTACGGGTTCGGAGTTGTCCGGCAAAACACTCGCAATCCACGCCTATGGCAATGTCGGCAAACTTGTAGGTCGCAAAGGTGCCGCATGCGGAATGAATGTGGTTGCATACGACCCGTTTATCAAGGATGACAGCGTATTCGCCGCCGACGGCGTAAAGAAGGTTGATTCGGTAGAGGAGTTATATGCTTGTGCAGACTATCTCTCGCTGCATATACCGGCTACGGAGCAGACCAAAGGTTCGATAGGTTACGACCTGCTTATGTCTATGCCCAAAGGTGCTACGCTCATCAATACCGCACGCAAGGAGGTTATCGACGAAGAGGGCGTTGCAAAGGCTCTCACCGAGCGTGAAGACCTCAAATATATAACGGATATTGCTCCTGCAATGCACGACCTCTATTGCGAGAAGTTCGGCAAACGATACTTCGGAACACCCAAAAAGATGGGTGCCGAGACCGCCGAGGCCAACATCAATGCCGGTCTGGCCGCTGCACGTCAGATTGTGGACTATTTCGTTAACGGGAACGTCAAATTTCAAGTAAACAAATAGAGTTATGGTAAGAATAAAGCCATTCAAGGGAATACGTCCGCCCAAGGAACTCGCCTCAGAGGTTGCATCACGCCCATACGACGTGCTGAACTCCGCAGAGGCCAAGGCTGAGGCTTCGGAGCGCTCGCTGCTGCACATCATCAAGCCTGAAATAGATTTCGAGCCTATCGCCGACGAACATTCGCAGGAGGTCTACGACAAGGCTGTAGAGAACTTCCGCAAATGGCAAGACGAGGGTTGGTTGCAACAGGACGGCGATGAGTACTATTATATATATGCGCAGACTATGGATGGCCGCACTCAATATGGTCTTGCCATGTGCTGCCACTTTGAGGACTACCTTTCGGGCGCTATCAAGAAGCATGAACTTACACGCCCCGACAAGGAGGAGGACCGCATGAAGCACGTCTTCAACCAGCATGCCAATATCGAGCCTGTCTTCTTTGCATACCCCGACAATGAAGAGATTGACGCCATTGTATCGAAGATTGTCAATGAGCAACCGGCAGACTACGATTTTACGGCAGAAGATGGATTCGGACACCATTTCTGGGTTATACGCGACGCGGATGTAAACAGACGCATTACCGAAATCTTCGCTGAAATCCCTGCGCTTTATGTTGCCGACGGGCATCACCGTACAGCGGCCGCTGCACGTGTCGGACAGGCGCTCGCGGCAAAAAATCCGAATCACACCGGCGACGAGGAGTACTGCTTTTTCCTTGCTGTAACATTCCCCGCATCACAACTTAAAATCATCGATTACAACCGTGTAGTAAAGGATTTGAATGGCATGACGCCGACAGAATTCCTCAGGGCGCTTGAATCGGATTTTACCGTCGAGAAGGTAGGTGAGGAGATATATACCCCATCGGCACTGCACAACTTTTCGATGTATCTTGAGGGCGAGTGGTACAATCTTACAGCCAAGGAGGGTACATACGACGACACCGACCCTATAGGTGTTCTCGATGTTACGGTGCTTTCCAACCTTGTTCTTGACAAACTGCTCGGCATTGCCGATTTACGCACATCGAAGCGCATCGACTTCGTTGGCGGCATACGAGGACTGGGTGAGCTGAAGCGACGTGTAGACAGCGGCGAGATGAAAGCAGCCTTTGCGCTCTACCCTGTCTCAATGAAACAACTTATAGATATTGCAGATACCGGTAATATAATGCCGCCCAAGACGACATGGTTCGAACCTAAACTGCGCTCAGGTGTGGTTATACACTCATTCAGAGAGTAAGATTCTGCAAATATTGGAATGAGCCGGGTCGTTACGCGCCCGGCTTATTTTTTATTGACATTTGCGCGACTGCTGTCATCTACAAAACAAAAAATCGGTTTAGGGGTGTATTGCCAACTGTTACAATCATGTATTAAAATTTGCATGTTATAAATTTAACAACTATCTTTGTAAAAGACACTTAATAAAAGGCGGAGAATAAATCGTGATAATAGAGCCAAATATATTGCAAAATTTTGAGCCGATAACATTGGAGGAGATGGAACAAGTCCGCCTGATGAATCGTGTCGATACAAAATATGTAACAACCATTCCGATACTCGAGCGTCTGCTGCGAAAGGCACCGGCAGACTACCGCATTCAACAAATCGGAGAGAGCCGCAATATGCCATATTACACCTGCTATTTCGATACATCGGACACACAGATGTTTTACGAGCATTACAGAGGCAAAAAGAGCCGCAGAAAAGTACGCATACGTTTATATGAGGGAGGTACGGTTCCTCCTTTCTTCGAGGTCAAATCCAAAAACAACAAAGGGCAGACACGAAAGAAACGTGTTACAATGGACGCAGGGCGCGAACTGACATCTTATGCGGAGTTTCTCGGCAAACACACGCCATATAAACCCGAAGACCTCATTCGCCACATAGAGAATCACTTCTACCGCATAACACTTGTAAACAAGGCAAAGACAGAGCGTATTACGATAGATACGGATTTGCATTTTCACAACTTGATTACCGACGACCGACACGCTTTGCCGAGAATAGCCATTATAGAGTGCAAGCGCAACGGTCTGACCAATGACTCGCCAATACGTCAAATTATGCGAGAATTGCATATCCATCCGTCGGGGTTCAGCAAATATTGTATCGGGATGGCCCTGACCAACAATCTTTTGCGTCAGAACAGATTAAAAAATAGATTGAAGAGGATTGAACGTATGCAAACCGATGCCCGGTATACGAACCTGCAACCTTTATAACCAATTTATTCGACTCAAACTATAAATGACAATACTATGGATGCATCAACTATCATGACCACGATGGAGAGATGGAACATCATCGACGTAAACGACACTCTTCAGCTGTTGATGAGATTCGCACTCAACGCCTTGTTTGTATGGTTAATCATACACTTTTTCTACTATCGAAAGAGTCGCAGAATGGATTACTACTTCACCTTTTCACTGATAAGCATCAGCGTATTCTTTCTGATATTCCTGCTTGGCAGCGTGAAGATAAAAGTGGGAATGGCACTCGGCCTGTTCGCGATATTCGGCATCATACGATATCGCACGGAGTCGATGCCTGTCCGCGAGATGACTTACCTGTTTTTAATCATTTCGCTCTCGGTAATCAATGCTCTATCGATTACATTAAGCTACGTTGAATTGCTGGCTACGAATATGATATTCCTGACCGCAATATGGATTTTCGAGAGCAATCGGAAGCTCAGCCGCTTGTCGTGCAAGCTGGTGCTTTATGACCGCATAGACTACATCAAGCCGGAATGCCGCGACAAGTTGCTTGAAGATTTGAAACAACGCACCGGTCTGAATATTGTAAACGTGGAGATAGGTGCGATAAACTTCTTGCAGGATACAGCTATGCTCAAGGTGTATTACGAAACCCCTACCGATGAGCCAAACAGCGTGGACGGTGTAATGAAACTGCCAAAAACCGAATTATAATGAGACGACTGCTGTTTATATTAACGGTATTGCTCTGCTCTGTTGCCGTAAAGGAGAACGTACAGGCCCAGAGTATGTGGGTATCTGCTGAAGCCAAATTCGGGCTGACAAAGGACCTCTCCGGATATGTCGGTGGTGAATACCGCACATTGAACAGTTTTGCAGGTACTGACCGCTGGTCAGCGACTGCAGGTCTTGATTACAAAGTCTGCAAATATGTCAAGTTGTCGGCTGAATATTCGTACATCCACCGCCACGTCATGGAGCGCATCACCTCCAAGGGCAATCGCATTGACTCCTACTGGCAGCCGCGCCATCGTGCAGCATTTGCCGTAACAGGCAGTTACAAATGGGGACAGTTTACCTTGTCTCTTCGCGAACTATACCAGTATACCCACCATACAGGAGGTTTCTACGTCGGCAAAGTCGATGCAGAGACAGGAAAAGTCAAGTCGGACGAGTATATAGAGACAAAGGACAAACACCTTCTGCGTTCTCGTCTGAAAGGCGAATATAAGATTCGGAAAAGCGGCTTTACTCCTTATCTGACAGCAGAGATATATAATAATTTTGCAGGTTTTGCCTATGAGAAATCGCGTTTCACAATCGGAACGGAGTACAAATTCACCAAACACCATTCGGTAGACATCTTTTATCGCTATATGCTCGGCGATGACAACGGAAGCCACGTTATCGGTTTAGGTTATCAGTTCAAACTGTGATACGGCGCAGATATAAATATCATCAGAAAGCAGAGAGACCGCAACATAATTGCGGTCTCTCTCCGTTTTTAACTATCGGCAAATGCTATTTTGCAGCCACAGCGTCGATTTCCACGAGCGCTCCCATAGGAAGAGCAGCCACCTGGTAGCATACACGCGCAGGGAAAGGCTCGTTAAAGTATTCTGCATAGATGGCATTCATAGCGCCAAAATCCTTTATATCAGCAAGCAGGACGGTTGTCTTGACAACATCCGAATAGTCATAGCCCGCCTCTTTGAGAATATGTCCGATATTTTTCAGCGACTGGTGCGTCTGTGCCTCGATACCCTCAGCCATTTTGCCGGTAGCGCCATCTACCGGCAACTGCCCCGAGATATAGAGAGCCGCGTCGGTTTCAACAGCCTGCGAATATGGTCCTACAGCCTTTGGAGCATAAGGTGATGCAATAATCTTTTTCATAAACGATGTGATTTTGATTCATTATTAACGGCGCAAAATTAGCAAAATATTTTGCCTGGGGCAAAACTCGCGGCGAAATATGGTATTTTTTGACTAAAAATAATTATATTTGTGAAACATTAATAATAACATCAGATATTATGGCGAAAATCAAGGGTACTGTAGTTGTAGACAGAGAGCGTTGCAAGGGTTGCG
Organism: Alistipes sp.; assembly: GCA_022511295.1. Lineage (GTDB taxonomy): Bacteria > Bacteroidota > Bacteroidia > Bacteroidales > Rikenellaceae > Alistipes. Next base: position 12,918 of record JAFLRT010000038.1, read on the forward strand.
GCGTCTGTATTGCATCGTGTCCGTTAAAGGTGCTTGCCTTGTCGGCCGAAGTAAATGGCAAAGGTTACCCCTATGCAATTATGGAGAAACCCGACGAGTGTACGGGATGTGCATCCTGCGGAATAATCTGTCCCGACAGCTGTATAACCGTGTACCGTCAAAAATTCGAATAAAGTTATGGCCGAGAAAGAGGTTAAGTTGATGAAAGGTAACGAGGTAATCGCACATGCGGCTATCCGTTACGGTTGCGACGGCTATTTCGGATACCCCATAACCCCGCAGTCGGAGGTTATGGAGACTCTTATGGAACTGAAGCCTTGGGAGACTACCGGTATGGTAGTATTGCAGGCCGAGTCAGAAATAGCGTCTATAAATATGCTGTACGGCGGCGCCGGAACCGGCAAAAGAGTAATGACATCGTCGTCAAGCCCCGGTATAAGCCTTATGAGCGAAGGATTGAGTTATCTGGCAGGCGCAGAGTTGCCGTGCCTTATTGTCAACTGTCAGCGCGGAGGCCCGGGTCTGGGAACGATTCAGCCTTCGCAGGGCGACTATTTTCAGGCTTGCAAGGGCGGCGGTCATGGAGATTTCCATATGATAGTTCTTGCACCGTCATCGGTACAGGAGATGCACGACTTTGTTGCACTGGCGTTCGACCTGGCGTTCAAGTACCGCAATCCGGCTATGATTCTTGCCGACGGCGCCATCGGTCAGATGATGGAAAAGGTTACGCTCGCTCCGCAGCGCCCACGCAAGACACAGCAGGAAATTGAAGCCGAATGTCGCGACTGGGCGGCTTACGGAAAACCCGCGAACCGCAAACGCAATGTCGTTACTTCACTCGAACTGCAATCCGAAGAGATGGAGAAAGTGAACCTGCGTCTGCAAGCCAAATACAAAACGATGGAGGATAATGAGGTGCGCTACGAGGCTATCGAGTGCGACGATGCGGACTACGTTATCGTAGCATTCGGTTCGTCGGCACGCATATGTTCCGCCACGGTGGAACTCGCACGTGCCGAAGGATTGAAGGTCGGTCTGTTGCGCCCCATAACGCTCTATCCCTTCCCCAAAAAGCCTATTGCAGAACTTGCAGCGCGCGGCGTAAAGGGATTCCTCAGTGCCGAACTGAATGCAGGACAGATGGTGGAAGATGTACGCCTCGCTGTAAATTGCGGTGTTCCGGTAGAGCATTACGGACGTCAGGGCGGTTCTCTCTTTACACCGGACGAGGTTCTCGAAGCACTTAAAAGTAAAATCGTTAACAGGGAATAATTATGTACGAGGTCGAGTTGAAAGACGAAAATATCGTCTGCAAAAAATCAGCACTCATCACGGACAATGTTATGCACTACTGCCCCGGCTGCAGTCATGGCACTGTTCACAAACTTATTGCCGAGGTTATCGAGGAGATGGGTCTTCAGTCGCAAGTCATAGGCATCAGTCCTGTGGGTTGTGCAGTGTTTGCATACAATTATATAGATATAGATTGGGAGGAGGCTGCTCACGGACGTGCCTGCGCAGTGGCAACAGGAATCAAGCGGCTCAATCCCGACAAGATGGTCTTCACCTATCAGGGCGACGGCGACTTGTCTGCCATCGGAACGTGCGAGACCATCCATGCTGCGGCACGCGGCGAGAATATCGCTGTCGTATATATCAATAACGCTATCTACGGTATGACCGGCGGACAGATGGCTCCAACTACCCTTTTGGGCATGAAGACGGCGACTACGCCTTACGGTCGCGACCCGCGCCTGAACGGTTACCCCTACAAGATTGCCGATATGCTGGCGCATCTGGACGGCGTATGCTATATCACTCGTCAGAGTGTCCACTCTCCCGCAAATGTGCGCAAATGCAAGAAAGCGCTGCGCAAGGCATTTGAAAACGCTATGGCAGGCAAAGGCTTCTCTATGGTAGAAGTCGTATCGACCTGCAACAGCGGTTGGAAACTGTCGCCCGTGCAGGCCAATCAATGGCTTGAGGAGAATATGCTGCCATTCTACCCTCTCGGCGACGTTAAGGACACGACGGCAGAATAAACCTTAAAGAAAGTTCGGATTATGAAGGAGACTTTGATTATAGCAGGATTCGGCGGTCAGGGAGTACTCTCGATGGGTAAGATTCTGGCCTATGCAGGCGTACTGCAGGATTTCGAGGTAACGTGGATGCCCTCTTACGGCCCCGAGATGCGTGGCGGTACGGCCAATGTTACGGTTATACTATCTGACAAACGCATATCGTCGCCCATAGCGCACGAGTTTGACACGGCCATTATACTCAACCAGCAGTCTATGGACAAGTTCGAACCCCTCGTCAAGAGCGGCGGCACGTTGATTTACGACATCAACGGCATCACGCGCCACCCCCAACGTACGGATATTTCGGTCTATACGATTAACGCTACCGAGGAGTGTGCCAAGATGGGCAATGCGCGACTGTTCAACACTATGATTTTGGGAGGATATTTGAAGGTGCGCCCTGTGGTGAGCATGGACAACGTGATGAACGGACTCAAGAAGTCGCTACCCGAGCGTGCATGGAAAACCCTACCGCAAAACGAGGAGGCCATACGCCACGGCGGCGAGATTATCGAGCAAGTCAGATAATTCAGATGACTTGAATACACACTAATTAAAAAGACCCCGCAAATTTGC
>JAFLRT010000039.1 GCA_022511295.1 Alistipes sp.
AGATTCGAACTCGTGGTACGGTAATCCCGTACGTCGGTTTAGCAAACCGGTGGTTTCAGCCACTCACCCACCTCTCCGGGTTAATGCCTAAAGCGGTGCAAATATATAATCTTTTTCTAAAACAAAAAAATTAAGTGGAAAAAATATTTGTTTTGTTTGTCTGTGCAGGTGTCGCAATGCGATATCCATGCCCGATTTTTGAGGGTTTCTGCGATGGATTGTGTAAATCCAAATTTTATTCGTACCTTTGTAGAACAATATAAACTTATGGAACACAGCGAACCGAATATAATCGAAGAACTCGAGAACGGGGAGTATAAATACGGATTTACATCGGATATAGAGACCGAAACCTTTGCACGCGGCCTTGATGAGGGTGTCGTGCGGATGATTTCGGAGCGTAAGGGCGAGCCGGAATGGATGCTCGACCTGCGTCTTAAGGCCTACCGCCACTGGCTTACGATGAAGGTGCCGACGTGGGCGCACCTCGATATACCCGAAATAGATTTTCAGGATATAATATATTTCGCCTCGCCGAAAAAGAGCAAGGCAACCGGCTCGGCAGATGATATAGACCCCGAATTAAAACGCACCTTCGACCGTCTCGGTATACCTCTTGAAGAGCAACTTGCGCTGTCGGGCGTGGCTGTAGATGCCGTTATGGACTCTGTGTCGGTTAAGACCACGTTCAAAAAGACGCTTGCCGAGAAGGGTATAATATTCTGTTCGATGTCGGAGGCTGTGCGCGACTATCCCGAACTTGTGCGCAAGTACCTCGGCTCGGTTGTGTCTTATGCCGACAACTTCTATTCGGCACTGAATACGGCTGTATTCTCCGACGGCTCATTCTGCTATATACCTAAGGGTGTTCGTTGCCCGATGGAACTTTCGACATACTTTCGCATAAACGCAGCCGGTACAGGACAGTTCGAGCGCACGCTTATTGTCGCCGATGAAGGGTCCTATGTAAGTTATTTGGAGGGGTGTACGGCTCCTCGCCGCGATGAGAACCAGTTGCACGCCGCCGTAGTTGAGATTGTCGTCCTGAAGGATGCCGAAGTGAAGTATTCTACGGTTCAGAACTGGTACCCTGGCGACAAGGAGGGACGCGGCGGTATATACAACTTCGTTACCAAGCGCGGTGTTTGCCATGAGAATGCGCGTCTTTCGTGGACTCAGGTGGAGACGGGTTCTGCAATTACATGGAAATATCCGAGTTGTGTGCTGCTGGGCGACAACTCAAGCGGAGAGTTCTATTCGGTGGCAATGACAAACAACTTCCAGCAGGCCGACACCGGAACAAAAATGATACATATAGGTCGCAATACGCGCAGCCGTATAGTATCCAAAGGCATTTCGGCAGGACAGAGCCAGAACGCATATCGCGGACTTGTCAAGGTTGCGAAAAGTGCGGAGAATGCGCGCAACTATTCGCAGTGCGATTCGCTGCTTATAGGCGACCGCTGCGGAGCGCACACGTTCCCCGGTATCGACAGCCGCAATGCGTCGGCGGTGTTGGAGCATGAGGCAACGACGTCAAAGATATCCGAGGAGCAACTGCTCTATTGCAATCAGCGCGGACTATCCACCGAAGATGCTGTGGGGTTGATTGTAAACGGCTATGCCCGCGAGGTGCTTAACAAACTCCCGATGGAGTTCGCCGTTGAAGCGCAAAAATTGCTCTCGATAAGTCTCGAGGGTTCGATAGGTTAGAAAAATGTGTGGATTATGTTGAGTATAAAGAATTTGCATGCACGTGTTGCAGACAAGGAGATACTCCGGGGCATAGACCTCGAGGTGAGGGCAGGTGAGATTCACGCCATAATGGGGCCCAACGGCTCTGGCAAGAGTACGCTTGCCGGTGTGCTGGCCGGAAATGCCAAATATACGGTAACGGAAGGCGAGGTCGTTTTCGACGGCAAAGACCTGATGGCCATGCCGATTGAGGAGCGGGCCCGTGCAGGTCTGTTCCTCGGCTTTCAATATCCGGCGGAGATTCCGGGAGTATCGATGGCTAACTTTATGAAGTTAGCCGTATCCGAGCGCAGAAAGTATCTGGGACTTGACCCGCTTTCAGCATCGGAGTTCCTTAAATTGATGCGTGAAAAGAGTGCCGTTGTGGAACTTGATTCGAAGTTGATATCGCGTGCCGTGAACGAGGGTTTTTCGGGCGGCGAAAAGAAACGCAACGAGATTTTCCAGATGGCAATGCTCGACCCCCGCTTGGCAATACTTGACGAGACGGACAGCGGTTTGGATATAGACGCTCTGCGTGTTGTGGCTACGGGTGTTATGAAACTGCACACGGCGGAGAATGCGACGGTGGTAATTACGCACTATCAGCGCCTGCTGGACTATATTGTCCCGGACTATGTTCACGTGCTGTATAATGGACGTATAATATACTCCGGAGACAAGAGCCTTGCGCTCCAACTCGAAAAGGAGGGCTACGACAGATTGATAGAGGAGTATGAGCGACGTTAGTATAACCGATATTCTGTCTGACGGTCAGTTCCGTACTCTTCGCAGCGGCCGCATTAAGGCTTGCGGCGGTGAGTTGCAGGTATGCAAGGCTGTCGATGCGCGCAAGTTGTCGCTGACAGTGGAGGCTGATGCTCGCGTGCAGATTGTCGTGCTGCATACGCAGCCTCGCGAGTGCGTTATGGAGATAAATCTCTGTGAGAACGCTGTGGTGGAGGTTGTCGAGATATTTTTGTGCAATTCATTGACAAATGCGCAGGTGCGGCAGGAGCGTGGCAGCAGGTGCCGATATACGGTTGTCGAACTCGGCAGTGCCGGCGCTTCGTACAGAGCTATGCTTGACGGAGAGGGTGCAGAATGGAACTTCGACGGGGTGTTTGCCGGTACTGAAAATGACAGATGCTCAGTAACCCTCAATACGCGGCATAATGTCGCCGATTGCAAGAGTGAGTCTATGGTCAAAGGTGTTGTTTCAGGCAATGCTTTCGGTCAGTTTCGCGGTTTGGTATACGTGGCACCCGATGCGCAGCGCACCGATGCCAGGCAGCAGAGCCGCAATATCGAATTGAGCGATGATGCGCATATTGCTGTAAGCCCGCAGTTGGAGATATATGCCGATGATGTTAAGTGTACGCACGGTGCTACGGTCGGACACAGCGACGAGGAGGCGCTGTTCTATATGCGTCAGCGTGGAATTGCAGAGAAGGAGGCCCGTCGCCTGCAAATCGAAGGGTTTGTGAAGGATATTGTCTCCAAATGCCCTGTTGCCGTCGTCAGGGAGTCTCTTGAAGTTGAAATTGATAAAAAACTGATGAGTTTGTAGTGTTTGACGTCAATGCCATACGAAAGGATTTTCCTATTCTTGGAACGAAGGTCTACGGACATCCGTTGGTCTATCTTGACAGCGGAGCTACGGCGCAGCGTCCAGAGTGCGTAACGGAGAAGATAAAGTATCTGCACGAGAATCTTAATGCCAATATTCATCGTGGAGTACACCATCTCTCGTCCGAAGCTACTCAAATGTACGAGCAGGCCCGTGAGACGGTGCGTCGTTTTATCGGTGCGCGATACCGCGAGGAGATTGTCTTTACAAGCGGTGCTACGGCTGCAATCAATACAGTGGCGTATGCTTGGGGAAATAAATATCTTAATCCCGGCGACAATGTGATTGTCAGCGAGATGGAACACCACTCCAACCTTGTCCCCTGGCAGCAGATAGCCCGTCAGCGCGGAGCCGAATTGAGGGTGTTGCCATTCGACGATGACGGACGGCTGAAAATAGAATCTTATATAGGGCTTCTCGACTCGAGAACGAAGATGGTAGCGGTAACGCAGGCCTCAAATACGCTTGGTACCCGCCCTGACCTGCAGCCGATAATCAGTGCCGCCCATAGTGTTGGAGCTGTGGTGCTTGTGGACGGCTGTCAGGGAGTGGTTCACGGTGGTGTGGACGTCGGTGATTTGGGGTGCGATTTTTATGTATTTTCAGGTCATAAGATATACGGTCCTACGGGTATAGGTGTACTGTATGGCCGCAGGGAGGTGTTGGAGCATATGCCTCCGTTTATGTTTGGCGGCGATATGGTTGATAAAGTTACCTTTGCCGAAACAACATTTGCACCGCTGCCGTTGCGCTTCGAGGCCGGAACATCCAATTTTATCGGAGCCATAGCCTTGGGTGAGGCGCTTCGCTATGTTGAGTCTCTGCCGGCAGATGAGGTCGCATTCCATGAGAAACTGCTGCTCGACTATACGACGGACAGGCTGCTTGAGATAGACGGTCTGAGAATATACGGTACAACGGCGGACAAGTGTCCCATAGTCTCGTTCAATGTCGAAGGCATACATAATTACGACATAGGAATGATTCTCGATAAATCGGGTATAGCCATACGCACGGGTCATCACTGTGCGGAGCCGGTCATGCAGCATTACGGTGTTCCGGGGATGTGTCGTGTGTCGCTGGCTGTGTATAATACGGAAGAGGAGATAGATGCCCTTGCCGCAGGTGTGAAGCGTGCGGTTAATATGTTAAGATAGAGGAGGAAACCTGATATGTTTATAGTTCTCGAAGGCTTGGACGGTGCCGGTAAATCGACCCAGATACGCAAATTGAGAGAGATGTTCGGCAATCGTGGTGTCGAGAGTGAATACATCCACTTTCCCCGCTTCGATGCGCCTGTATACGGAGAGTTGATTGCGCGTTTTCTGCGCGGCGAACTCGGCAGTGTCGAGCAGGTAGACCCCTATTTGGTCGCCTTGCTTTATGCAGGAGACAGAAATGATGCCGCACCTATGATACGAGAGTGGTTAAAGAGCGGCAAGGCTGTTATAGCCGACCGTTATGTCTATTCAAATATAGGGTATCAGTGTGCCAAAGTCGCCGACAAGGAGAAGCGCGATGAGTTGCGCAGATGGATTCTTGATTATGAATATGGATATTGCGGTATACCTCGTCCGGACTTGTCGCTATTTTTGGATGTTCCGTTTGAGTTTACGCAGCGCAAACTAACCGAGTCCCGCGACGGCGAAGACAGAAACTACCTGAACGGGGCGCACGATATACATGAAGCCTCGCTCTCGCTTCAGCAGAGAGTGCGAAACGTCTATCTCGAGGCTGCATCTTCAATGGATGATTTGCGTGTTGTGGATTGCAGTGATGAAAGCGGCTCGATGGCTTCACCCGATGAGATTTTTACCCGAATTGAAGACTCCTTGAAAAAGATAATGTTATGATGAGTATAACAATATCCCCTAAGGCTCGTGCAGTTACGGTTCATATATGCCGTCTGACTATGGGCTTGATTTTTATATTTTCAGGATTTGTCAAGGCCGTAGACCCTTGGGGTACCGCACTTAAGGTAAATGAATATCTGTCGATATACGGATTTGAGCAGCTTGGATGGGCTTCGATGGTGTTTTCAATATGGCTTTGCGGCGCTGAGCTTATGATGGGTCTGATGCTTACGTTCAAAGTCCGCATACGTCTCATATCCATCTTCGCCTTTGCGTCGATGATATTTTTTACGGTACTGACTTTTCTGAATGCCACATGGTTGCCGGTGGAGGATTGCGGCTGCTTCGGCGAAGCCATTAAATTGTCTTCATGGGCCACGTTTGCAAAAAATGCCGTGTTGCTGCCGTTGTCGTTTGTTGTGTGGCTGTACTATCGCCCGGATAAGATTTTTGCATTTTCAAAGCTTGAAGTGGGTCTGACAGTATTGTTCTTTACAATAGGTATGGGAGTGGGAACATACAGTTATTTCCATCTTCCGATTATCGACTTCCTGCCGTTCAAGGTCGGAGTAAACCTGCGTGAAGCACGATATGCGGATGATAAGAATGCAGGCGATGAGGATGCGGTTCTGGTCTACCGCAATGTGGTTACCGGCGATGTGCGCGAGTTTAATCTCGCATTTGAGGATTTCCCGAATGAGAAAGAGTGGGAGTGGCTTGAGACCCGCACGACCAACGAGAGAATGGTTGTGGCTCCGATGCTCAGCGAATTTGTTCTGCATGATTCGTATGGAGATGCGACGGATGAGGTTCTTAATACGGACGGGCGCCTGTATATGCTGTGCATTACCGATTTGAAATCGCTTAATTCCCAAAACGTGGAGTATATGGAGTGGTTTGTGAACCGAGCCGGAAAAGAGGGGGCAACGGTGGTGTGTATCACCCCTGACGACATCTCTGCTACGGATGCTGCATATCACAGCTTCGGCAACTCTGTACCGGTACGCTGCTATAATGTAGATGCTACGCTTATGAAGACCATGCTGCGTGCATACAACGGTGTCATTGCTCTCGATGACGGAGTTATTGTCGGCAAACTGAATTGCAGGGATATTAAATGGCTGATGCGCGGTGTGAAATGGCCGAGAGAGTAGAGCGCTTAAGCAGATAAACAGATGCGGAGACTGTACATATTCGTCAGTCTCCGCTTATTTTATGGACAAAAATCATCGCGAAACGATGTGCGCGCCGCACCCTCGCCCCGCGAAGGCGCGCTATGCTGCCTCCGCAGTCTGCGGCGCCCATTTTGGCATCATTGCCTCTCCTGTTCTATGCCATCAGACCTTTGCCGGCTGGGTATTGACTATTGCTATCTCGGTCTCAACGGGCGCTATGCGGCGTATCATCTTGAGCGTTCCGCAATATTTCTCATCGGCAAGCCTTACCGCTGCACTTATCTTCTCCTCCTCTTCTTCGGACGAACACTCCAGATTGTAGACTATACGGAACAAGTCGAAGGTGCTTTGAGCCATGACCGTTTCGGTGTCAAGGTTGCCGTACATGCTTATTTCAAACTTTCGTGGCGTTATGCGCTGCTTGCTGAATATGCCTGTTACCGTCTTTCCGGCGCAGCAAGCGGTAGCATAGAGCAACAGCTCTTTGGGATTAAGTGTGTCGGCACTTTTGCCGTTTGAGAGTTTGAACTCGTCGTTGCCGAGATGCTCGACCGTTACTTTTACTATCATAATTTTGAATTTTAGTGTTATGGTATGGCATCGGGGCAAAAATCATTCCTTCCTGTTATGCGAATGTTACCATCGGGTGTACCTCTCAAGCTTCTCGGGGAGAATATCTTTTATATTTATGAGGATTCCGGTATCGAGAATACCTCCGAGGTCTGCATTGGACACGGTGTCAAATACGCGCATTGTTCTTGACAGGTTCATATATGCGTTAATAAGCGGCGGGATGGCCTCCTTGTGGTTTCGGATGTGTCCTGTAAGTATGCGATAGTCGTCCTCATATGAGCCGCCGTTGAACAGTTGCTGATAACGCTCGGTGTCGAAGTCTGTTTTCAAAGGATTCCGGCCCTTTATGAGACGGTCTTTGTCGGGGAAATACTTATGCAGAAAGTAGAAAAGGGCATTGCGGGCCTCGATATTGTAAGAAGAATAGAGGGTTACCTTGCCGAACAGGTATCGGGCTCGCGGATTCATTGCGATAATGGCGCCAAGCCCGTCCCACAGGTTGTCGAGCGCGAAAATGCTTTTGGGATTGTCGTGATTCTGATAGCGCGGTTGTACGAAAGCCCGTCCGAGTTCTATTGTTCTGGGCAGAAACAGTTTGCGAAATTTTGGGCTGAACCGGAAGTAGTGTTCTGTCGAGAGGTTCAGCAGATGAGGGCGCGTACAGATGATATAACGATAGGCGCCGATAATCTCGTGTGCGGCGGGGTCCCATGCTATCAGCTGAGTGTAGCCTGCCGGCGAGTTGTCGCCTTCGTCGATGTCAATCTCGTTGCCGGACCCTCCGCCTGCCGCACGGAAAGACTCCTCACGCAGGCGTCCTATCTCGCGCATAAGGTTAGGACAGCTTTCGGCTGTGAAAATGTATATCTCATTGCCCCCTCTGCGGGTATCTCTCACCTTCTTGAGTGTTGTCAGTTCGTCGAGCAGCAGTTGCCGCTCTACAGGTGCTATTATCGGTTTCATTGTTGAAATGTTATTTGGTTGTAATGTGTTTTTTCAGGTTGTATACCATCTCACGAATCTGCTGACACTGCTCTTCGGCGCTGCCGGCAATATCACGGATATCGACCGGTGTCCCGAATACGATGCGTATATGCTTTCCGCGTTGGCGGAACATCTCATCTACAAGCAGCAGCAATTCGATGTTGGTTTTGATGTGCAGTTTGCGGCGAAGTGAGTAGATACCGTAGAACAACCTTGACAGACGACCTTCTACATATACGGGTACTATTTTACGTCCGTATTTCATCGCATCTTTTACGAATCTGGGCTTCCACTGCGTGTCTTTCACCTCTCCGTCGATTTTTCTTGAGCAGAAACCGGCAGGGAATGTGAGTATCTGACGTTTTTCCGAAGCCATTGCCTCGGCATATTCGCCGCCGGTATCTCTGTGCTGACGCCCGTAGACATTTACCGGAATCCACAGGGAACGCAACGGACCTATATTCATAAGCAGGTCGTTTACGATAACTCCAGCATCGCCATGTCGTTTCAATAACTCCGAAACTATCATCATTCCGTCAAGACCGCCGAAAGGGTGGTTCGAGACATACAGATAGCGTCCGTCTGCCGGTATTTCGCCTGTGCTTACAATCTCCAGGTCGGCCTTGAGGTAGTCAAGGGTGTGGTTCAGGAAATCCTCGGCTGACATATCGCGACCGCTGTCCCAAATATCATTCAATTCGGATTGGTGTATAAGTCTGCGGAGAATCGCCCCGGTTATCGGGCCGATGCGTTTTCCTGTTTTGCGATACAAAATCGCCTCGATATCTATACGGTCGCCGTTGTTCATTTTCAGGGTTGTATTTGTTACTCGTTGCAAAAATAGATGCAGGAAATAATATTGTCGTAAGTATAATTACCTAATGAGGTTTCGGCAGAACGTTTTTTTTGTGAATTATTCATAGCCTGGAAGCGCTGAAATATCGTTAAAAAAGATTATCTTTGCGGATGTAGAATATTGTATAGTTGCAATGATGAGAAAAACGATTATATTGCTTTTGTCGCTGGCTGCATATTCTGGCGTATATGCAATCAGACCGTCTGAACCGGAAGCCTCTATTCAGCGCGGATGCGACCTCTTTGAACGCGGCCGCTGGAGTGATGCGAGAACACAGTTTGTCAAGGTCAAGCAGATGCTTTCGCCGGCAGACCACAGGCTCAACGAGACCGCCGACTACTATCTGGCCGTATGTGCAATGCAACTCGAGGCTCCCGAGGCAGAGAGTACGCTGCTCGCGTTTATGGATAACTATCCTGCGTCGATATATGAGAATGATATACATTTCGCACTCGGACTCTATTATAGCACGCGCAATGAGTTTGACAAGGCTATGACGGAGTTCGATAAGGTCGATTACCTTTTGCTGAACAGCGCCTGCCGTGAGAAATATGATTTCAGAGTAGGGTATATCGAGTTCGTCAATGGCTCCTACGACGATGCATACGATTTGCTCAGCCGCATTGGTTCGCAGAGCGAGTATTACGACAATGCACTCTATTACAGAGCCTATATCGAATATTCGCGAGGCCGCTATGAAACGTCCAAGGGGATGTTTAAGGAACTGCTTGCAAGTGAATCCTATGCAGAACTTGCTCCATATTATCTTTTGCAGATTGAGTACAAGCAGGGCAACTATCCGTATGTCGTGAAGAATGGCGAGACTCTGCTTGCGAAGTCGTCGTCATCGCAGCGGGTGGAGTTGCTTCGCGTTATGTCCGAATCCTGCTTCCGCATGGAGAACTATCGCAGGGCGGCAGAGTTGATGGAACAGTATGCCGCTTCGGGTGGCGCTATGGGACGCGAAGAACACTATATTCGAGGATATTCGCTATACAGGTCTACCCGCTATTCCGAGGCTGTCGAGGCGCTGACAAAGGTTTGCGGACCGGATGACGCGCTCACGCAAAATGCATCTTATCATCTGGCGCACTGCTATATTAAGCTCGGAAACAAGTCATTGGCCGCCGAGGCATTTGCAATGGCATCGGGCGACGGTTATGATGATAATATAGCGGAGAATGCCCTCCTGAACTATGCCAAACTTAAATACGAACTTGATGATGACAAGTTTAACGAGTCGATAAACCTGCTTAATCGTTATCTGGCGCGCTATCCCGATTCCGAAAGTGCGTCAGAAGTTCAGACGCTGTTGGTAACGGCATACTCTAACTCCAAAAATTACGATGCGGCCTACAATGCCATCAAGCAGATTCCGAATCCCGACGGCGATATACGCGCCCTGTTGCAGAAGATAACATATTCAAAGGCTGTCGAGGCGTATCAGAATGGAGATATCGAACAGGCCGAGACATTGCTCGATGAGTCGGTCTCTATCGGCATCGTTCCGAAATACAAGGCTCTGGGACTGTTCTGCCTTGGAGATATTGCCTATGCTAAGGGAGACTACCGCTCTGCCATTGACTTATATTCTAAATATTTGGACCTCGCTCCCAAAAGCGAAAAAGAGTATAAACTGGCACTCTATAATTTGGGATATGCCCACTTTGCGCTTAATGAGAATGATAAATCCAAACGCCGTTTCAACGATTTTCTCTCAAACAACAAGGAGCAGAACAGATACTATGCCGATGCGCTCAATCGTCGTGGAGATATAGAGTATCTTCGCCGTGAGTATTCGTCTGCGGCGGACAGCTATGCCAAGGCTGCACGTGTGGATGTGGTGGAGCAATACTATGCACAGTACCAGCGCGCGGTTGTACTCGGTCTGCTCGGTCGCACGGGACAGAAGATAGATGCTTTGAAAGCGATTGTAAAGGCAAATCGCGGAGATTATGTAGATGACGCCGAATATGAACTCGGGCGAACCTATATAGTTCAGGAGAGATATTCGGACGGCGCCGCGACTCTCGAGAAGTTTGTAGAGAAGTATCCCTCCTCGTCATATCACACTCAGGCCTTGCTTGACCTTGGTCTGGCGTATGTCAATATGGGCAACAACGACAAAGCACTTGCAAACTATAAGAAAGTGGTCGAAAAGGGGCCGCAGAGTGTCGAGGCTCGTGATGCTATGCGCGGAATACGCGAGATATATATCGATTCCGGAGCTGTGGATGACTATTTTGAATATGCATCGCGTGCAGGTGTGGAGTATGACTCGAGCAATATGTATCGCGACTCTCTTACGTTCCAGTCGGCCCGGTCGGTATATATGTCGGGCAAGAGCGCAGAAGCGGTTCCCAAACTGGAACGCTATATCGCCGAATATCCCAAGGGATATTACTTCGATGATGCGCTGTTCTATCTGAGCGACTGCCATATCAAGAACGGGGACAAGGAGAAGTCTTTGACGACGCTTGAGGTGCTTGTGCAGCGTCCCGACGGCAAATATACTGTTGCCGCACTTTCGAATATGGGACGTATCGCCTCCGACCTTGAGCATTACGATACGGCTGCAACGGCATATCGTCGTCTGTATGATGCCGAAAGCACTGTGAGCGGCAAGGCCGGTGCAATGACAGGCTATATAAGGGCTGTTAAGGCGTATGGCGATGATGATACCCTCCTCGCTGCGGCAGATGATGTGGTCTCGCACGAGGATTCTGGTGAGACGGCACGTCGCGAGGCGCTGTTCGCAAAGGCGATGATATTGAAAAAGCGTGGCGATTCGAATGCAGCGGTTACGATATTCTCACAACTCGGACAGGAGGTTAAGTCGAGCGAAGGGGCGCAGTCGGCGTATGAGGTTATAGCAAGCAAATATGCGGCAGGACACTTCGACGAGGCGGAGAACCTTGTGTATGCGTTTGCCGAGAAAAATACACCGCATGCGTACTGGCTCGGCAAGTCGTTCCTGTTGTTGGGCGATATATACCGTTCACGGAATAATCTCTATCAGGCTCGTGCAACATACCAGAGTATCGTGGACGGATACTCGATTGCAAACGACGGTCTGATAGACGAGGCCCGGGCGAGAATAAGTAATCTTAAATGATTGAATCATGATGGGAAACAGATTGAAAAGATATGCTTTAGCTGCTCTTGCGGCATTGACGGCCGTTCCGGGAGTGGTGTCGGCGCAGATTGACAGAACCGTTGTGGTAACGAAAGAGTATCAACCGACGGTCGGTGAGGCACTTAAACTGCCGACATTACCGGAAACATCGGATATCTCGGTGGAATCTCCGAGTATAGAGTACGAAATAACCCCGATGATGTATCCTGTCGATTTGACGACACGTGATTTTCGTCCCGCGACTATCTCTTATTGGGAACTGAACCGTCCTTCGAATTTCTATATCAAACTTGGCGCCGGATATCCTGTTAATACGGTGGCGGACCTCTATGCCTCGATGTATGATTCGCGCAAAGGTTACGCAATGGCCTATGCAAATCATCACGGTCAGTTTGGCAAGATGAAGAACTTCTTTGGAATTTCACGCGATGCGCTTCAGGCGAGAACCCGCGCAGGAGTTGCCGGAGGTCTCTATTGCGGAAGGCATTTGCTCGAGGGAGATGCCTCATATAATGATGTTATGGGTTATCGCTATGCCCGTCGTCAGAGCGGTAAAGATTTGATGGCCGAGTACGAGGAGGCGAATATCAAGTTGCGCTTTGGCGATGACTTTTCGGATTTGAGCAGAATAAATTTCAATGTAGGATTGAGTGGAGGTTATTTCCACGATAAGTCCGATTGGGTTATGGCTGCGGGTGCTGCAAAGAATAATCTCCAGCAGTTTGATGTTGCTGTCAATGCGCGTGCGGCTCGTGAGTTCGGTCGCCATTATGCAGAAGTATCGGCAGGGTATCAAGGTAATTGGGGTATTAAGACGCTATCTTCCTATGGTGAGAACATCGTTAATGCCGGTGTGCGTTACGGTTACAACTGGGATTTACTCGAACTTAAGGTTGGTGCCGATTACTATTATGACAGAATATCGACCCGCAGCAGAGCCTCTCACTATGTAATACCGTATGCTCATCTTACATTCAATATCGTGCAGAGCAACAGTGTTATCCCGTTTGTTGAACTCGACGGCTCGCTGCGCAGTAACTGCTATAAGTCGCTGGCCTCGATAAATCCATATGTCGAGTACATGGACTCTGAACTTTCGCTGCCCTCTACCGTGAACTATGACCTTCGTTTCGGAGCCTCGGGAAGGGTGCTGCGCGGCAGACTCGGATATAAACTCTATGCCGATATGTCGTTTGTCGAGAACGCCCTTTATTGGCATAGTTACGACTATATGTGGTTGCGTGTGCGCTCGGAGCGTATGAATCTCTTCTCGCTGAATCTCGAAATAGACTATCGTCCCATAGAGTCTCTTACGGCTTCACTTGGTATTAAAGGACGTCTTGTTACCGACTTCGCAGATTTTTCGGATGTCTCGCTTGCGAGCGGTGTCTCGCCGGTTGAAGGCTTTGTGAAATTGCAATACAGCCATCGTAAATTTACTGCCGGCGTATATGCCGTGATGAGCGGACCGGTTAAATGGAGCAGCCTTGAACATCCGGATGGCGACAGAGATGCTGCTGCCGTGTGGCGTCGCATCAGCGTACCGTTCTATGTCGATGCCGGAGTGAACTTTGAGTGGCATATCAAGGATAACTGCTCCGTATTTATCGAGGGAAGCAATCTGGCCAATATGAAGATATATAATATAGCCTTCTATCGAGAGCATGGTATACGATGTACGGCCGGAGTCAAGTTTATGTTTTAGAGCAAACGAACCAAACTAAAATAGATGAAGTTATGAAAAAGTTAATGTTACTGGCAGTCCTGTTATGCGGATTCGCATTCACTGCCGAGGCTCAGGTAAAGGTGTACTGCAAGATTGTAGAGCGTCCTGCATCAAGTAAAAACAGAGTTGCCATAGATTTGGGCAGCGAGGATGGTGTATTCAATGCCACCGAAGTTGTCGGCAAGAAAGATAAGGTTGCGAAGTTCGAGTCGGGCATAGCTGCACTGAACTTTATGTCGCAGAATGGCTGGCAGTTTGTTCAGGCTTATGTAACTGTGGCAGGTGCTGTCTCGGAGGATGAGAACAACATTGTCTCGGGCCGCACTTCGAGCGAGTGCCATTATTTGATGTGCAAGGAGTTCGCATCGGTTGAAGATGCCGAAGCGGAACTGGCAGCAAAATTTGTACGCAACAAGCAGTTCAAATAGTGAAAAACTTCACCGGCAGTCGCATAAATCATAAAAATACGGTGCCGATAAGGCATAACAGGCGGAAAAGAGTAAACTTTTTCGCCTGTTTGCATTTCAGAATGAAAAAAAATGTATATCTTTGCGCACCCGCAAAGTGCGGGGTTGGATTACAATAAATTATTAGTATTAAAAACGTAAGAAACAGTGGATTCTTTAAGCTACAAAACCATCTCTGCGAATGCGTCTACGGTCGAAAAGGAATGGGTCGTAATTGACGCTACCAATGAGGTGTTGGGTCGTCTCTGCTCGCAGGTCGCAAAGATTCTGCGCGGCAAGCACAAGCCCAGTTACACTCCGCATACGGATTGCGGCGATTACGTTATCGTTGTGAATGCGGACAAAGTGAAACTTACGGGCAATAAAATGACCGATAAGGTCTATGTACGTCACACAGGTTATCCCGGCGGACAGCGCTTTGCTACGCCCGAGGATTATCTGTCGAAGAAGCCTGAGTTCGTTATTGAGAAGGCCGTGCGCGGCATGCTTCCCAAGACACGTCTCGGAGATGCTCTCTTCAAGAACCTCAAAGTGTATGCAGGTGCTGAACATCCTCACGCTGCACAAACACCTAAAACAATTAAATTAAACGAGATTAAGTAAATTATGGAAGTTGTAAACACCGTCGGTCGCCGTAAGGCTGCTGTGGCTCGCGTATTCGTGAAGCCGGGAAAAGGTCAGATTACAATCAACCGCAAGAGTCTCGAGGAGTATTTCGCTTTGGACATTCTGCGTTATGAGGTTAAACAGCCCCTGCTGGTAACCGAGACCGCAGAGAGTTTCGACGTTACCGTCAATCTCGTTGGCGGCGGCATCAAAGGTCAGGCAGAGGCAGCCCGTATGGGTATCGCCCGCGCACTGTGCGAAGTGAACGCTGAGTATCGCCCTGTTCTGAAGAAGAACGGCTTCCTCACACGCGACTCGCGCGAGGTTGAGCGTAAAAAGCCCGGACAGCCCGGAGCACGTCGCAAGTTCC
>JAFLRT010000004.1 GCA_022511295.1 Alistipes sp.
CAAGATTTAAAGGGATATTTCCGAAACATTTTGTAAAACAAATGCCCTCAAATAGCGATTCCAGAGGGGGTACGGACACAAAAAAAGAGATTACGTGATTCCGTAACCTCTTGATTCAGAGAGCTGTTGACGAGGATTGAACTCGTGACCTCTTCCTTACCAAGGAAGTGCTCTACCACTGAGCTACAACAGCAACTAACCTCTAAAGCGTTGCAAAAATAGACAACAAAAATGAATTGTCCAAAAAAATATGCCCTTTTTATGAAAAGTTTTTGCGAAATAATTTGTACCTTTACTCTCGAAATTTCTACAAACAGATGAAAAGAATCCTCATAATTGGTGCCGGAGGCCAAATTGGCTCCGAACTAACTCCTTATCTTCGCAGTATTTACGGCGCGGACAACGTCGTGGCAACAGACCTGCGTGAATGTCCATCTCTTGCTCAAAACGGCCCTTTCGAGACCCTTGACGCCCTCGACGCACAAGCCCTCGACGCCGTTGTACGGAGATATAATATAGACTCTGTATTCAATCTCGTGGCACTGCTCTCGGCCGTCGGCGAACGCAACCCGCAACTCGCATGGCAAATCAATATGGGCGCACTTATGAACTGCCTCGAGGTGGCACGCCAACACAAATGCGCTCTCTTTACGCCGAGTTCGATAGGCGCCTTCGGCAACAGCGCACCCAAAAACAAAACGCCGCAGGATACCGTGATGCAGCCATCTACGATATACGGTGTATGCAAGGTAACAGGCGAACTCTTAAGCAACTACTACGCCGTAAGATACGGCATCGACACGCGCTCCGTGCGTTTCCCGGGTATAATATCCAACGTGGCACTCCCGGGCGGCGGAACGACCGACTATGCAGTAGAGATATTCTACGAGGCTGTGAAATCCGGAAAGTACACATGCGCCGTGCCGCACGACGTCTATATGGATATGATATATATGCCTGACGCCCTTCGTGCATGCGTGGAACTGATGGAGGCCGACCCGACAAAACTCGTACACCGCAACAGTTTCAACATAGCCTCGATGAGTTTCACACCCGATATCCTCGCGGCAGAGATTAGACGCCATATCCCTGACTTTGCAATCGACTTCGACATAGACCCCGTGAAAGAACAAATCGCACGCAGCTGGCCCGATATGCTTGACGATACGTGCGCACGCGAGGAGTGGGGCTGGAAACCCGAATGGGACCTTTCGCGGATGACATCCGATATGCTCTCGGTCCTCTCGCAACGCCTTGATAACAAGTAGGCAACGAACAGACCTGCCTGCAATACAATACAAGAAGACGACCGAGGCAAAAGCCTCGGTCGTCTTTTAGTGTTATGACCCACTTTAATTGATTGTCTTGCGGTCGGGATGCGCTGTAGCCTCGGACTCTATCTCCATGCTCTCCTGCAACGACAGAATATCTGCGGCATTGTTGTGAACGGAGTCGTAGTTATGCGGATTCCCTATGATGACCGGCATATTCCACTGTATCTGGAGGTCTGTTACGCTGCTGTGTATGTAATCGGGCAGCGACTCCTCATAGGAAAGCACTATAACGGCATCGACATCGGTATACTCGGCAAAGAACAGAACCCCGATGGGTATATCTGCCGTCGAAGGCACTTTGCGTATCTTGATATTCTGCTCCAGACATCCCGCTGCCGAGAGGTTGCGTATGACCGTCGATACGACCTGCACATCCGTCTCGCTGCTGCCTGCCGACAATATGCCGAGCTGTTTGTCGGCCATCGACACGCGCTCGGTGTCGAGCAGCGACTCTCTGAAAGCTCTTTTGCGCATGGTGCTGATTCGTTACCGTCGCGCAAACGCTATTTTGTCTGGCTCAATACGCCGAGTCGCTTCTGCGCATCTGTCTCCAAAGCCGATTCGGGATAAGAGGTGAGAATCTGCTCGTAAAGCTCTTTAGCCTCATCGGTGCTGCCCAACTTCTCGTGTACAAGAGCCTTCTTATACATATAGAGGGGTGCGAAATACTCATTGTTGGAAGCCTTTATCGCCTTTTCGTAGAGGTTCAGAGCCGTATTGTAATCGCCCTTGTCTACTGCGATATCACCCTGCAAACCATAGCACTGTGCATTGATAATCTGTCCGGGCAGAGACCTTTTCGCAACGCTTCTGTACTTGGAGAGGTAGAGAGCGGCGTTGTCCGAATCGCCTGTCTTCAGATAGCATACACCTGCATAATAATTTGCGAGATTGCCGTATTTTGTTCCGCCGTAAGTGTCTGCCACTTCAAGGAATCCGGCGCTGTTCTCGTCGCCGTTGAGAGCCAGCTCATATTGTCCCTGATCGAAATAGTATTGCGGCTCGAACATCATATCGGCTGCTTTGTCCTCGCGGGGGTCGAGATAGAGGTACTTGAAGGCGAATACTGCGCACACAACGACACAGAGGGTGGCGAGAATCCACATTATTACCTTGTTGTTGTTCTCGAAGAAAGATTCTGTTTTGCTAACGGTCTCTGTTGCAACCGTTTCCTGTTGCTTTGCATTCTGTTTTGCCATAGAGCGGTTATATGTTTACTTATTATTAATTTTCGGTTCAAGAGACAAAAATACAATTTTTTATACAATATTCCCATTTGCCGGCTCTTTTTTTTCAAAAGTTGGGAACTTGACGGGAATTTTGTAACTTTGCGGAGGAGGAAAGCAACGATGTATCTCAAGAGACTGTCGCTTATAAATTTCAAAAATATCGCCCGTGTCGAGATAGATATGGGCGAGGGCATCAACTGCTTTACGGGTGATAACGGTGCCGGCAAAACCAATATCGTGGACGGAATATATCTGCTCTCGGTCGGTAAGTCGGCGCTGGGGATGACCGACGGGCAGTGCGTAAGACATGGCGAGAATTTCTATGTTGCCGACGGAGAGTACTGCTCCGATGATGGCGGTCGTGAGCAGATTGTATGCTCTTTTATGCGCGGCTCGGGTAAAACGCTCAAGCGCAACGGCAAACTCTACGAGCGTCTTGCTGACCATGTGGGACTTGTTCCGGCAGTTATCGTAGCACCTTCCGATACGGTACTCATAAGCGATGCTGCCGACGAGCGCCGCCGTTATATAAACGCTTTCGTATCGCAGTTCGACCGTGCATATCTCGAGGCGCTTATAAGATACAATGCCGTCCTTGCCGAGCGCAACCGATTCCTGAAAACATCATGCGATGAGTCGATGCTCGAGGTCTACGACGCACAACTTATAACACACGGAGAGGTGATACACAAGCGCCGTCAAGGAGTTGTGGAGCGTTTGCAACCGGTTGTGAGCCGGTATTATGCCGAACTGTCGGGCGGTGGCGAGCAGGTGCAACTCACGTATCGTTCCGAACTTAATGATATGCCGTTTGCGGAGGTGTTGCAGCGCTCGCGCGAGAAAGATATTGTCAATCAGTTTACCACAAGCGGTCTGCACCGCGATGATGTGGTGTTTACCATAGACGGTATGCCGCTGCGCAAATTCGGTTCGCAGGGGCAGCAGAAATCATTCCTTATAGCGTTGAAACTGGCGCAGTATTCGGTTATCTCCGAGATGCGCGGCGAGAGACCCATACTGCTGCTCGACGATGTGTGCGACAAACTCGACGAGCAGCGCGTGCAGCGTCTGATGCGTCTTGTGTCGGGCGAGAGATTCGGACAGATAGTAATCACTGACTGCAATGAGCCGCGTCTGCGCTCACTTTTAGAGGGTGCCGGCTGTCCGTTCAGACTTTTTGCAGTTGAAAACGGAGGGGTAGCGATATGAGAAGGACCGAACCGCAGACCATAGGGGCGCTCTTCGATGAGTTTTTCCGTACGCCCGATATAGCGGCAAAGGTTGCCGAGGGGTGTCTGCCCGATACGTGGCGAGATGTTGTCGGCAACCGTATCGCCGAGCAGACAACACGGATAAGGCTCGAGCGCGGCACTCTCTTCGTACACGTGCAGTCGGGTGTGGTGCGCAGCGAACTTATGTTGCGGCGTGCAGCCCTGCGTGATGCTCTGAATGCCCGCTCGCGGGTGCCGTTAGTGAAGAACGTAATCGTAAAGTGAGAATAAGGGTAATGATGCCAAAAATAAAAGATATCGTTCCGACGGAACGATATCTTTTATTTTACAGTTGCATCGCCGGCATTATCCCTTGCGTACTATGCGCAGTGTCGATTGTGTAGCCTGACGCAGAATTACATTGTCGCCAAAAGCATATTTGTTATACAGTTCTCCGGTGAAGCCCCGTATTGTAAGCAGTTCCATATTCTCCATATGCAGTACATCGAATCCATCGTTGCGCAGAGCCGTCATAGCCTGCTCGAGATGCCATGACGAGTCGATGCAAATACTCAGATTTACAGCCGAGTTGTTAATCAGACGACACTTAAGACGATACTTTGCCAGCAGCGAGAATATCTCGTCGAAACGCTCCTCAAGCACAAACGAGAAGTCGCGCGGACGTATGTTCAGCACAACCATATCGCGCTTGAGAATCAGAATCGGTATGTTCACCCTGTTGGCCGTAGCGCGTATGACGGTGCCGGCCTTGCGTTTGTCGCCGAAGGGACGCACATAGAGCGGGATATTCTTGTTCTGAAGGGGTTTGATGGTCTTGGGGTGGATAATCTGTGCGCCGCTGTAAGCCAACTCTATGGCATCTAAATAACTTAACTCATCGAGTTTGCGAGCCTCGGGGAATATCTTCGGGTCGGCATTCAGCACGCCGTCTACATCCTTCCATACCGACATCGACTCCGCATCGAGAATATATGCGACAACGGCTGCCGAATAATCAGAGCCTTCGCGTCCGAGCGTTGTCGTCGTTCCGTCGGGTGCGGCGCCGATGAAGCCCTGACCGATGAAGACCCTCTGCGAAGCGCCCTCCACAGCACCGCGAAGGGGAGCCGTCGAGGCCTCGAGGTCTACACCGGCGTCTTTGTGGCGCTGCTGCGTCATCATGCACTTGCGCATATCTATCCACTTGTTCTCGACGCCCGAATTGTTCAGATAGTCCGATATTATCAGCGTCGATACCAACTCGCCATAGGCTACCGTGCGGTCGTACCACGCCTCGGCATCTTCCGTGCGGTATCCTCCCGCTTTGACCAACGACTCCAGTTCGTCGAACAGAGCCTCTACGGCCTCTATTGTGTGGTGCTGGTGGTAGAGGTTGTCTATAATATTTGCGTGGTATTCGCGCAGAGAGGCTATCGTCTCGAGCGAGAGTGCTGTATCGCTGCGCTGTATACCCTCAAAAACCTTCTCCAGGGCATTGGTAGTCTTGCCCATAGCCGATACAATCACGAACAAATCCTGCTCGCCGCTCACTATCGAGCGCAGATTTCTCACTCCGTCGGCATCCTTTACCGATGCACCTCCGAATTTGTAAACTTTCATCTCTCTGTTATTTATTGCTTACCGGCTTGCGGTATTTCGTATCAGTATTAAAGAACAAAAATGCGTACATATCGGCTGCCTCCTCGATACGCTTCGAGGTGGGTTTGCCTGCGCCGTGTCCGGCCTTGGTCTCGATGCGTATCAGCACGGGCGCCTTGCCTGCCTGTGCGTGCTGCATCTCGGCGGCGAACTTGAACGAGTGTGCCGGCACTACGCGGTCGTCGTGGTCGGCCGTCATTACGAGCGTCGCGGGATATTTCACCCCTTTGCGTATGTTGTGCAGCGGCGAATACTTATATAAATATTCGAACTGCTCGGCATTTTCGCTCGAACCGTACTCGACAACCCAGCCCCAGCCTATGGTGAACTTGTGGTAACGCAGCATATCCAAAACGCCCACAGCAGGCATACATACCGCATAGAGGTCGGGTCGCTGCACCTCGCAGGCACCTACCAGCAGACCTCCGTTGGAGCCGCCCGAAATGGCGAGTTTGCTGCTCGAGGTGTATTTGTGGTCTATAAGCCACTCTGCCGCCGCGATGAAGTCGTCGAATACATTCTGTTTGTTCTCGAGCATACCTCCGCGATGCCATGCCTCGCCATATTCATTGCCGCCGCGCAGCACGACCCATCCGAAGACGCCGCCCTGCTCCATAAACATTATCGACGTGGGGCTGAACGAAGGAGTCATATTTATCTGGAAACCGCCGTAACCATATAGATAGCACGGGTTCTTGCCGTTTAGTTTAAGCCCTTTCTTGTAGGATACGAACATCGGTACGCGCGTACCGTCCTTGCTCTCGAAGAATATCTGCTCGGTGGTGTAGTCATCGGGGTTGTAAGCCAACTCGGGTTTGAAGTAGAGTTGGGACTCGCCGCTCTCGACATCGAAACTGTAAATGGTCGAGGGGGATAAGAAGGTGGTTATCGAGTAGTATAGCACTTTGTCCTCTTTCTTGCCGCCGAAACCGTTCACGGTGCCTATACCCGGCAGTTCGACCTGACGTATCAGGTTGCCGTCAAAGTCAAACTGATAGACTTTGTTCTGCGCATCCTCCAGATATATTGCCGTCAGCACTCCGCCTGCCGAACCGACACCCTCCAGAAGAGACTCCTTCTCGGCGATTATAACCTCGCGCTTCGAGGGGTCGTTAAGGTCTACACGGACGAGGTTGTAGTTCGCGGCTCCCTCGTTTGTCATTACATAGAGATAGTCGTTCTCGCACTCAACGATGCCGTATTCATGGTCGAAACCCGCGAAGAGGGTTCTGAACTCCTCTTCACCCGTGTGTTTGTAGAGCAACTCTATGCCCGACGTGCCTTCGGACGAAGTGATGAATATCCACTCTCCGTCATCGCTCTCCCAACCGCTGAGATAACGCAGCGGATGCTCCTCGTCGTGGTAGATGAGTATATCATCGCTCTGCTCGGTGCCGATGCGGTGATACCATACCTTCTGAAATTCGTTCTTGGATGAATATACGTTCTGCGCGGGAGCATCGTATGCGCTGTAATAAAATCCCTTGCTGTCGTGCGACCATACGGCGCCCGAGAACTTCACCCACTCTATGCGGTCTGACAGCAGACGCTTTGTCTCGCTCTCCATGACATTTATGACAACCCAGTCCGAGCCGGAAGCCGATGTGGCGTATGCGAAATATTTGCCGTCCTCCGAGAAAGACCTTGCCACTAACGCCACCGTACCGTCATCGGAGAGTGTGTTGGGGTCGAGGAATACCTCTGCTTTGCCTTGCGGCGTGCGGCGGCGGTATATTACCGACTGGTTCTGCAGTCCGTCGTTGCGTGTGAAATAGAGCCAGTCGCCCTTCTGCGCGGGTGCGCTCTCCTTGGGGTAATTCCATAATTCGGTGAGTCTGTCGCGTATATCATTGCGGAACGGTATCTTTGAGAGGTAGTCGGATGTAACCTCATTTTGTGCCTGCACCCACGATGCCGTTGCTTCGGAGTTATCATCCTCGAGCCAGCGGTAGGGGTCTGCAACGACAGTCCCGTGATAGTTGTCGGTGATGTTGCCGCGTTGTGTTTCCGGATATGGCAGATGTCTGTTTTTCATAGGATTGGAACTTTGTGCCGGCATCGTTGCTGCGAGTGCGGCAATGGCGAATGTAAATAAAGCCTTATTCATTGTAAGCGGTAGTTTGGTGTTAAATTTTGACAAAGTTATGAAAAAGTTGAGAGATAGCATATTTTTACCGCGAAAAAACACTACCTTTGAGTCTCTTTTTGGAGCAGAAGAAAAGTCGAATATTATGTACGAACAAGAAAAAGAAATTATAGAGAGGGCGTGGAACGAACGCGAACTTCTTGGAGATGAGGGTGTGCGGGAGACCGTGCGCCGTGTCGTCGATGCCGTAGACAAAGGTCTGCTGCGCACTGCCGAACCGGTGGATATCGACAACAGTCTGTGGCAGGTGAACGAGTGGGTCAAAAAGGCTGTCATAATGTACTTCCCCATACAGCAGATGCGTGTTATGCGCGGCGGCGAACTGGAGTGGTACGACAAAATGGAACTTAAGCACGACTATCCGTCGCTGGGCGTGCGTGCCGTACCCCATGCCGTAGCCCGTTACGGCGCATATATCGCTCCGGGAGCAATTCTTATGCCTTCGTATGTGAATATAGGTGCGTATGTGGGCAGCGGAACGATGGTCGATACGTGGGCAACGGTCGGCTCATGCGCACAGATAGGCAGTCATGTTCATCTGAGCGGCGGCGTGGGTATCGGCGGCGTGCTGGAACCCGTGCAGGCGGCTCCCGTCATTGTCGAGGATAACTGTTTCATAGGTTCCCGTGCGATAGTGGTCGAGGGTGCGCATATATGCCGCGAGGCTGTTCTCGGCTCGAATGTGGTTATAACCGGCTCGACACATATTATAGATGTTACGGGCGATGAACCGAAGGAGTACAAGGGCTATGTTCCTCCGCGCTCGGTGGTTATCCCGGGTTCCTATATGAAAAAGTTTCCGGCGGGCGAGTATGGCGTAACGTGCGCTCTTATCATAGGCCGCCGCAAGGAGTCTACCGACAAAAAGACGTCTCTCAACGATGCGCTTCGTGATTTCGGCGTGTCGGTGTAGCACGAACGACAAACTATGATATATACGATAGATGAGGCCGCCTCATCCAATGATGTCGCACGCGACCGACGCTATGTCTCGGGCGATATCGTGTGGGTCGAGCATCAGACGGCAGGTCGCGGACAGAGAGGTCATTCGTGGTCGGGTGCCGACGGGCTGGATTTGACCTTCTCGATGGTCGTCGAACCTAATTCGCTGCCCGTCGCCCGTCAGTTCCTGCTGTTGAGAGCGACGGCGTTGGCGCTTGTCGATACATTCGCCGCCTGCAACATCGCGACGCGCATAAAGTGGACCAACGATATTTATGCAGGAGGGCGTAAGATTACCGGTGTGCTTATCGAAAACGATATATCGAACGGTATGATATCCCGCTCGGTGGTCGGTATAGGTATCAATGTGAACCGTCGTTCGTTTCCGGCAGAACTGCCGAATCCTACATCTATGCTTTTGGAGAGCGGCCGCGAGTTCGACCGCCGAAGCCTGCTCGAAACATTCGAGTCGGCTATGGCATCGCGTCTTGAGATGGTGCGGACGGGGGAGTGGGATGAACTTGCTGCACGCTACGACTCGCTGCTCTATCTCAAGGATGAACACGCGACGTTCTCGCTTCCGGACGGCACCGTTTTCGAGGGTGTTCTGCGCGGCACAGCCGAGGACGGACGGCTCCTTGTAGAGCGGACGGACGGCACGGTCAATGCCTATGCATTCCGCGAGATAGGGCTTGTGTTAAAAAAATAACATAAAAGTGATACGAATCTCGAATAAAAGATTAACTTTGCAACTGAATAGCAAACAAGTACACTATAAAAGCATTTTCTTATGAATATTCCCGCTTCATTGAAGTATTCCCGCGACCACGAGTGGTGTCGTGTCGAGGGTGAGTATGCCTATGTTGGCATAACCGATTTTGCCCAGAACGAGTTGGGCGACATTGTTTTCGTCGATGTGCCGACCGAGGGAGAGACTCTTGCCGCAGGAGATGTTTTCGGTTCGATAGAGGCCGTGAAGACCGTCAGTGATGCCTTTATGCCTGTCGGCGGAGAGGTTGTAGAGGTTAATGCTTCCATAGATGCCGACCCGTCGCTTGTGAACAAAGACCCATATGGCGAGGGCTGGATGATAAAGGTGAAAGTCAGCGATACGGCTGATTTCGACGCTCTGCTTACGGCAGAGGAGTATGCCGCTCTGATTGCATAGGCGAAAGTCGAAACAAAAAAGAGAAGTTGAAGTAAAAACTATAAAAAATGTCTAAAGTTACAGTTGTAGGTGCGGGAGCGGTAGGTGCTACCTGCGCCAATGTATTGGCACTCCGCGAGGTTGCGAGCGAAGTAGTGTTGCTCGATATCAAGGAGGGGCTTTCAGAGGGTAAGATGCTCGATATGTTCCAGGCATCGGCCACGATGGATTTCAAAACCAAGTTGGTAGGTGTTACCAACGATTACAGCAAGACGGCAGGTTCGGATGTCGTTGTCGTTACCTCGGGTATACCCCGCAAGCCGGGTATGACGCGCGAGGAACTTATCGGCACCAACGCAAAGATTGTCAAGAGCGTTGTCGAGAACGTGATACGTTACTCGCCCCGCGCTATTGTGGTGATTGTGTCGAACCCGATGGATACGATGACCTATCTTACATTCAAGGCTACGGGTCTTCCCAAGAACCGCGTGATAGGTATGGGCGGTGCGCTCGATTCGTCGCGTTTCCGCTGCTATCTGTCGAAGGCTACGGGTGCTAATATCCACGATATCGACGGTATGGTTATCGGCGGTCATGGCGATACGACTATGATTCCTTTGGTGTCGAAGGCTACGGTTAAGGGTGTTCCCGTGTCGCAGATGCTTTCGAAGAAGAAACTCGCGCAGGTTGCAGCCGACACGATGGTAGGCGGTGCAACGCTGACGGGTCTGCTCGGTACCTCGGCGTGGTATGCTCCGGGTGCTGCTGCATCGTCGGTTGTCGAGTCTATTCTCAAAGACCAGAAGCGTATCATCCCTTGCAGTTGCTATCTGGAGGGTGAGTATGGTCAGGAGGATATCTTTATCGGAGTTCCTGCCGTTATCGGTCGCAAGGGCGTCGAGAAGATTGTCAATGTTGAACTTACGAAGGATGAGCAGGAGAAGTTCGCCGCTTCGGCTGACGCTGTACGCAAGGTGAATAACGTGCTGCACGAGATAGGTGCTATCTAACCGTCGTGTGCGCAATGCAAAGCGGGACAACCATTCGGTTGTCCCGCTTTTTTTAGCGATAAACACGCCTTCCGGGAGTGTTATATCGAAATATCCTTTATCTCAAACTTCAGCACGCCGGCCGGAACGGTAACCTCGACAACATCGCCGGTCTTCTTGCCTAAAAGGGCCTTGGCTATGGGAGTTCCTATGGCAAGTTTGCCTTCGCGCAGATTGGCCTCGTTCTCCGATACGATAGTGTATACCACTTCGCGGCCGTTGTTGTGATTGAGAAGCGTTACCTTGCTCAGAATCTGCACCTTGCTCTTGTCAATCTTCGATTCGTCGATTATTCTCGCATTCGAGAGAGTATCTTCGAGTTTGGCAATCTTCATTTCGAGCAGACCCTGCGCTTCGCGTGCAGCGTCGTACTCTGCATTCTCCGAGAGGTCGCCCTTGTCGCGAGCCTCGGCTATTGCAGCCGATATAGCGGGTCTTTCGACCGAGCGCATATGGTCGAGTTCATCTTTGAGTTTCTTGTATCCCTCTGCTGTCAGATAGATAATCTCCTTTGCCATAATCTTCGTATATACCAAAAAAATTTAAGAATCCCGATTTCGCAGCGGATATCGGAATTCGAACATGTTATCGTTACGCAAAGATAACAAATTTTTCTTAATTGCAAGTCTTTGCGTGTAAAATTGTTCAGTCAATTTTCCTGCCGGCGTCATATTCGGAAAAGGCGCGGTTATGCTTCGGGCGGGTGGCACGGATGTTGCGCTCCCTTTGTCCGAATTGTAAATGCCGATAGGTTATGAAGCGCTCGTTTTGTCTTGTGTTACTCCTTCTCTGTTTCGTCTCAGCGGCGTGTGCGCAGCCTTTGCGTGTGGGGTTTCGTGCCGGAGCCACGCTCACGGATTATGCCGTGCGCGACACCAAGTTCTCTGCGGCGACACTCAGCAGCGGCCACGCCCGTGCGGGCTTCGAGACGGCGCTCGTGGCACGAGTGGCTATCGTCGGCAAAATGCATTTGCAGGGGGAGTTCGAATATAACCGCACGGGATATGAGTTCTCGCTCAGGTCGCAGAGCGGTGCGCGGCAAAATGTTATGATATATGCCAACCGTATTGAGATTCCGGTTTTTCTGGGTTTTAACGCCGGACCGATACATCTGCTGTTCGGCCCCGCATTCCGTATCTCTCACAGCGAGAGAAGCACCTCTCCGCAGTTGCTGAAGGTCGGATTCAATAACTCCGATATAGCGCTTACCGGAGGTCTGGGATTGGGTCTGCACCATTTCTTTTTGGAGGCTCGCGTTACGGGATACCCCCGCTCGTCAGTCCATAATACGATGACTGTTTCGGGCGAGCGCCGCGATATAGCCGTTACGCGCCAGTTGCGCTGGAGTCTCTCGGCAGGGTTTTTATTTTAGATTTTTTATAATCCTATATCTATATAGATGAGAATCGCATTGTCTATACAGATAAAAACCGCCCCTATTTGCTCTCCGGTACGTTTATAAGATATACTAAATGCTCTGCTTCGCGTATGTAGTTGCGTTTCTTCTGTCCTACGGCCATAACGTAGCAGTCGAGGACTATAACTCTCTTGTTGTCGGTATCGACTGTCGTAAAACTTACAAACGGTCCGCCCATAAAGTCATTGGCTGTATCCCACAGACCGCGTGTCTCGACCCACAGACGTCCGTTTATGCGCAGATGCCTTGTCAAAGGCTCATAATAGGGGGACGTAGTCATATATGAACCCTCCGACGGCCCGGGAATAAGGGCGGCGAAGCGGTTGCGTGCATCTATTATGCTCTCGGGCGATGGCGGCTCGGCTCCAAGATAGGGATAGGAGTAGATAAAGAATCCGATGCTGGCTTTGGGTAGTTCGTATGATGCCCACAGAAAGTCTTCGTGTTCGCTTCTGAGTTGATATCCCTTGGGAACGAGCATATCCACGCCGAACCTGTTCTTTATCTTCGACTGAATACCCGCTTCGTTGTATTTTCTTGCATAACTTATGTCTCGGTCGCGCTCCGATTTCTCAAGCAGGCCGAGAAGTTTCTCTCTGTTGCTGTCGAGGTAGTTTGCAAGGGCGGTCTGGCTCGGTGCCTGAACGGTTATCACCGTCTGCGGATGTGCCGACACGTCGTATTCAACAACCATCGCCTCTTTTTTCGACGGTGCTGCCGACAACTTTAATATGTTGCGGTGGCGTGCTATGACGTTTCGCAATCCGCCCGGAAGTATATGTACTATGTCGAACACAGGCTCCGTCTGGTGTATCGCAGGCACGGGGTCGGTCAGCATTGTGCGTATAGTGTCGCCGGCAGGACTGCTCCATGTGTCGTTGTCGCAGACGATATATACCTCGTATGGGGTACCCTGAATGGTTATACCATGTTCCTCGTTAAAATCCTTGCAGCTTGTGATACAGGCTCCGACGAGCAGCGCGAATGCCGATACCGTAAATTTTAAGATTTTATTTTTCATAAAATGACTGTTTCTTTCTTGAAATGTAAATATATGTTATAATTTTGCCACAGGCAGTAAATCAGCGCTTAAAGATACAAAAAAAGTATAAAAGTACCTAAACAAAGCATATATTGATATGAAATTGGGATTGCTGAGAAAGGCGATGAGCAGAATATATCCGGAGATGATATGGGAAATGCCTGACAAGGAGGCTGTCTATCTCACCTTTGACGACGGCCCTACGCCCGGCATCACGGAGTGGATTCTGGCCACGCTGGCCAAGTACGACGCCAAGGCGACCTTCTTCGTTCTGGGCAAGAATGCCGAACACTATCCCGACCTCTACCACAAGATAGTCGCTGCGGGACATCGTATAGGCAACCACACATATTCGCATCAGAAGGGGTGGGGCCTGACCGTCGAGCAGTATGTGCAGGACGTGGATTTGGCGAACGATTTACTCCACACCGATATCTTCCGTCCGCCATATGCCCGTGTTACGCCGACGCAGATACGCACTGTGGCACAACGTTTTAAGATAATAATGTGGACAGTCATCTCGCGCGACTACGCCTACTCCGTCTCGCCGCGACAATGCCTGCGCAATGTGATAAGAAACATTGAACCCGGGTCGATAGTGGTCTTTCACGACAGCGAGAAGTCGTTCCGCAATATGAGTTATGCCCTGCCGCGCGTGCTGGAGTATCTCAAGGAGCGGGGACTTAAATGCAAGGCGGTGGAATTGTAACGCCTTTTCGGAGTTGGACGGTGCCTTTTTGTGTTGTTGTTAAAATATAAGTGTGCAATGAAGATAGTTGTGGGAATAACCGGAGCGAGCGGTGCAATATATGCCCGTCTTGTGTTGGAATGTCTTTTGGCGTGTCCCGATGTGGAGTATATATATCTTGTCTACAGCGATACGGCGCGTGAAGTAGTCGCTTTCGAGGGTGAGACCATGCCCGAGGATGCGCGTATCGGGGTGCTGGACAATGCAGACCTCTTTGCGCCCATTGCCAGCGGCTCGTCGCGCTGCGATGCCATGATTGTCGTGCCGTGTTCGGTCGGGACGCTCGGGCGTATAGCCTGCGGCACGGCGCAGACGCTTATGGAGCGTGCGGCGGATGTTATGCTCAAGGAGCGCCGGCGTCTGGTTCTTGTTGTCAGGGAGAGTCCCTACTCGCTTCTGCATCTGCGTAATATGGTTGCCGTTACCGAGGCCGGAGGTATCATCGTTCCGGCGTCGCCGTCGTTCTACTCTCGTCCGTCGGATATCGAAGAACTGTGTATGAGCGTTGCGGAGCGTGCGCTCACGCTTGCAGGTGCAGGCGTGGAGCATTTCGAGTGGAACGGTCGCGAGTGAGATATGCATATTTCCAAAAAATTACTATCTTTGTGGCGCGAACGCACTTTTTTAAGAGCCGTAAGGTGATGATTTTTTAATGCGATAAAGTAACTATAAAAAACACTAAATAAAATATAAATTATTATGACAATTACAGCCGCTGATATCAAAATCGGTATGTGCATCGAGATGGACGGCAAGACCTTCCTTGTAGTCGATTTCCAGCACTGCAAACCCGGCAAAGGCCCTGCCTTCGTCCGTTCAAAACTCAAGAATCTCGAGAACGGCCGCGTTATCGAAAACACCTTCTCGTCCGTAGGACAGAAGATAGAGCAGGTGCGTGTCGAGCGTCGTCCCTACCAGTTCACCTATGAGGATGATTTGGGCGCACACTTCATGCACTGCGAGACCTTCGAGGAGATTAACATCGAAAAGAGCCTTATCAACAACTACGACCTTATGACTGACGGTCAGGTTGTGGAGGTTATGTTCCACACCGAGAAGGAGACCGTTCTCTCGGCCGAACTCCCGCCGATTGTAGATATGGAGGTTGTATATACCGAGCCGGGCATCAAGGGCGATACGGCTTCGACCAACTCGCTCAAGCCTGCGACGGTGAATACGGGTGCGACCATCAAAGTACCTCTCTTCATCAACACCGGCGACAAGATTCGCGTCGATACACGTACTCGCGAGTACTACGAGCGCATAAAATAGGGACTGGTTCGGCACTTTATAGCACGTCATCTGTTGCGTTATCATCGTCGTCGGCTGCGGGCATTTACGTCAGTAAACACCCTTGCCTCATCCTTGATGCCTAACATCTGACGCACTCTGAAGCGCCTTCGGTCTGTTGAAAATATGCTAATTAACGTCTTCGGTTTATAACCGGAGGCGTTTTTGTTTGATGATGCTTTCGCCTTCTGCGTCTTTTCTCTTTGCGCCGCCCTCCGGGGCGCGGCGGCACCTCTGCAAGGTGCGTTTTATCTCTATGCACAGCCAATTTTACTTACGTCGCGGCAGGTCCCAGTGAGGTTTTATGCCGATAAAGAACTCGAAGTTGATACCGGGCATAGGGTGCGACAGCACTGACAGATAATCCTCATTAAACAGGTTGTTGATTGTCCCCTTGAGCGACAACTCCGCCCGCCGCAGAACAAAACACTTCTCCAAAGAGAGGTTGTTCATATAGTATGGCGGCAGTTTGCCTGTGAGTGAGGTCTCATTGCTTGACATGGTAAAACGCTCGCTGTAATAGCACCATTTGTAAAGCAATGACCAGCGGCGCCATGACAGACATCCCGATACTGCTGCCGAACAACGCGGTATGTATGGTAGTTGCTTGCCGACGGAGTTGTCTGCCGGCGATAGTTTCTCGCCGCAGTTGACCGATGGCGTCCAGGAGAATGTGCCGTCGAGGTTGAGACTCCACTCCGAAGCGAACTGAACGTGCAGCGATGCTTGCAGTTCCGTGCCGTAGGCGTGTACGCTCTTGAGGTTGCGCGGCGAGAAGAAACCCTTGGCTGTCGGCAACCATATAATCCAGTCATCGACCCGCGACTCGAACCAGGTGGCGGAACCTGACAGCGAGAAGATACCCTCGCGCGAGGTGGCGAATGATATGCCGCCGTCGTAACTCCATCCCTTCTCATACCGCAGGTCGGGATTGCCTCCGGGCAGGAAATAGAGGTCGTTGAGGGTCGGAAAGCGGAAGTTGCGCGAGGCCGAGGCTCGCAGCGTGATATTGCCTCTCTCCGATACCACGCCGTCGATGAAGAGAGCCGGTATTGGAGGCGCCCACGCCGTGCCGTACATCTCGCCGCGTACAACGGCTCCTATGCCGAAACGCTCCACAGGGCGCCATTTGACTGACAGCGCACCCGACAACTCGGCGCGTCCCTTGTTGTAGCCCACTATGGCGCGGTTGCCCTGCTGCTTGATTATATGTTTGTCGCGGCTGCGTACAAGATGCTGATATGCCGCTATATCGGCCGTGAAAAACCACTTGTCGCAAACAGCATATTCGCCGTGTGCCTCGGCATAGAAGGTATCCGTATAACTTCGTGAGCGTGTCATGACTGCCATAATGCCGTTTCCTATGTCGCGGCTGTAATCATATGCCAACCATGTATGCGCATAGCCCGCTTTCAGCGACAGTTTCCACTCCGAGCGCAGATGCTCCCACGAGAGTATGCCTCGCAGCGTCTCCTCTCTCTGACGGTTGTCGAAAGCTGTTGCATCGGCATAGTCCGTCGTCTGCAACGGCAGTTCGCGGTTCGAGTTGATATACCACGCATTAAGACCTATACGGTCGCCGAGTCCCGTGTTGTAGTACACCTCCTGCAGCAGGTGCAGGTCGCGGAACGAGCCGCTGAGGTTGCGCTCTATGGGGTAGTAACTGCCGACGATATTCATATTCTCGTCGTAGATATTCTCTTTTTTGTCGTGGTTGCGGTATTTGTAATCGTTGCGCGAAGAGGAGTATACGGCGCGTGTCGAGACCTGCCACCGGTCGTCGGCATAGTTCAGACGCAGAAAGTCATCGAAGGTGAGATACGAACCGACACCCTGTACGAACTGAAGCGTAAGACCCTGCTCGCTGACAGGTTTCGTCGCGAGTTTGACGGCACCGCCGAGACCGCCACCGGTATCGCTGACCGACGAGGTGCCGTGCAGCAACCGTGCATCGTCGATGAAGTAGGCCGGTATCATCGAGAAATCGGTCATGCCGAGCATGGGATTGTTTATGCGCATACCGTTCCACGTTACCTGCGTGTGCGATGGCGATGTCCCTCTGAAAGAGACCGTCGAGAGTGTTGCCCGTCCGCAGTTTTTGACAAAGAGCGACGAGTTGAACGACAGGATGTCGGCCATCGAGAGGGCGATATTGTCCCTGAGTGCGACAGAGTCCATTATGGTCTGCGTTATGCCGGTATCTTTTACCGAACGGTACCCCGTAACGGTTACGGCAGGGATATCCAGCACTCGCTCCTCCTCGCTCACCTCGGGTGTCTGTGCCGCTGCGATGAGTATATCCGTAACGGAGCATAGCACCGACATAATGACTGCTATGACTGTGTGCCGCCTCATTTTCCGGAAGTTTGTTTCCAGCAGAAAGCACCGGGTGTTACGCCTGCGAGGAAAGAATCCAAAAGTTCTCCGTCGGAGGAGTAGCGTTTTATTGTACCTTGCTGCATATAGTCGGCTGCGTCGGCGGCATAGATATCGCCGCGCTCAGGATCTGTTGTAAGACCGTACCATAGCATACCGTCAGCGGGTATCAAAGGCCTT
This sequence comes from Alistipes sp., assembly GCA_022511295.1. Taxonomy (GTDB): domain Bacteria; phylum Bacteroidota; class Bacteroidia; order Bacteroidales; family Rikenellaceae; genus Alistipes. Next base: position 17,771 of record JAFLRT010000004.1, read on the forward strand.
GTCGGGAGCGACGAGGCATCGATATCCATACTCCAGATGTGGGTGTCAATCCAGTATAGCGTGCCTCCCGTGCCGTCGGTCTGCAACTCCGACGGACGGTCTGCCGAAGGCATCTCAAAACGCTGCTCTATGGTGAATGTGTCGGGGTCTATGCGTATGAGTGCAGGAACCTCCTCGCCGTAGGGGCTGCCCTCATAACCGCCGTCGGTGATTGTCCACAACTTGCCGTTGCGGTCGAGTGCAAGCGATGATGGTTGTATACCGACCTCCAGTTCCGCTACGATAGTGTCGCTCGCGGTGTCGATTTTCAGCAGGCGGTTTTGATAGGACCAGCAATTTACATACAGATACTCTCCCTTCTGCACCATCTGCTCGGTAGAGCCGGTCTCGGGAGTCATATCAGGACATTCTATATAACCCGTAACCTCGTAACGCTTGGGATTTATAATGAATATGCGGTTGTCCCACAACTGTGTTATATAGGCCTTGTCATCGGAGATGAAATGGATATAACGCGGCGAGGTGAGATTCGTTATGCGTCCCTTCTCACGGAAGGTGTCGGGGTCTATTGCGAATACCACGTGCGAGTTGCCCACCACAATCCATCCTGTACCGTTGTGTATGGTCATCGACTGCGCCTGGTCGCCGAGTTTCATGGCGTTGGCGCGGTAGAATATCTCGTTCTTCACGCTTCGGACCTGCGGGTCGTAGAATGACAGTGTGGCGTTGCCGTACTGGAAATTGCCCTCATTGACTATAAAGAGACCGCTCTCGGTGCAGTGAAACTCCTCTGTATAGCCGTAGTCCCACTTCATACACCCCGCAACTGTAAAAAGCAGCGAGCAGAGTATCGTATATCGTAAAAGCCTCTTCATTACGTTGTCTCTTCTTCGGACAAAGATAACCATTTTTATCGCTTTGTAATCCGATAGCGGTAAAATTGCTCATCACCGGCACAAAAAAACGGTCGTCCTGCAGGACGACCGTAGATGCGACTCTTGCGCGCAGCGTTACTCCAAACGTCGCGAACCGTCGGAGATAACCACAGGATAGACCTTAGGTTCGTGTCCGTACTTCTCTGCAAAGCGTCTCTTGGCTGTTGCGACGAAGTTGTCGTACAGTTCATCCTTTACGAGATTGATGGTGCAGCCGCCGAAACCGCCGCCCATGATACGTGAACCCGTTACGCCGCACTCCTCGGCTACCGTAGCCAGGAAATCAAGTTCCTCGCAACTTACCTCATAATCTTTCGACATTCCCCAGTGTGTCTGGTACATACACTTGCCGACAGTCTCGTAGTCATCTCTTTGAAGGGCATCGCATACTGTCAGCACGCGCTGCTCCTCGCCTATGACGTAGCGCGCGCGACGATAATCCTCATCGGAAATCTGCTCCTTAACGGCATCGAGTTGCTCCATCGTCGCTCCGCGCAGAAACTCCTGACCCAAAACCTTGGCCACTCTCTCACACGATGCGCGACGGTCGTTGTAGGGCGAACCTACCAACTCATGCTTCACTACCGAGTCGAGCAGCACCAATTTGTAGCCCTTGGGATGGAACGGGAAGTACTCGAACTCCATTGAGCGGCAGTCCAGACGCATCAGACAGCCCTCCTTGCCGAATACCGAGGCGAACTGGTCCATGATACCGCAGTTCACACCGCAGTAGTTATGCTCTGTCTTCTGACCCACGCGCGCCAACTCGAATTTGTCGATATTTCCGCCGAAAAGTTCGTTGAGCGCAAAGGCATAGGTGCTTTCCAATGCCGCCGACGATGACATACCTGCTCCGAGGGGTACATCGCCTGCAAAAGTGGTGTCGAAACCCTTAACATCCACACCACGCTTCTGCATCTCGCGGCATACGCCGAAGATGTAGTGCGCCCAACTCTGCGCAGGCTTGTCCTCCTCACGCAGACCGAACTCGGCGCTGTCGTTGAGGTCGAGCGCAAAGGCACGCACCCTGTCGGTGCCGTTGGGCTTTATGGCTGCCACGATACCCTTGTCTACGGCTCCGGGGAATACGAAACCGCCGTTGTAGTCGGTATGCTCACCGATAAGATTTATACGTCCGGGCGAGGTGTACATATAGGCGCCGTCGCCGAACAACTCCTTGAATTTTGCTGCTGTTTTTGCTCTCATATCAGTTTAGTTTTAGTTGTTAGTATCTATTGCATAGTGCGCCGCTGCCTGCTGCGGCAAGTCTGGTGTAAAGATAAGAAAAAAATACCGTTCTGCAACTAATTTTTATCTCTTTACAATATATCGAATGAGTATAAGCAGCCGCCTCCGCCGGTGAAGAATACCCACAGCCTGCCATTTGCCGCACAAACACCTTCAGGTTCGCGTCCTATGGCGTCGATATCGTAGAGGGCTGTCCGCCTGCCGGTTGCGAGGTCTATAAGATGTATGCGGCAGCTGCCTTTGCGCGGGTCTCCAGTAGGAGCGTACAATACCCCGTTGTCGATATATGTACCCTGCATTATGTGAAAGAACCCTTTGGGGTAGGAGCGTTCCCAAAGCACATCCTTGTCGCCAAGAACCACCTTTTCTCCATCGCCGGCAGCCGGCAGCGCAAAACGTTTCAGTACGACGCCGCTTTCAAGAGTCTTGCCTATCGCATAGATAAATCGGTTTTCGCGGTCCACACACCAGTCGCAAAAAGAGTCGATACCCTCACCCTCGAATGTCAGCGTCTGCACGCATCGAGAACCGCAGGTGTCTATATCGAGTACGAAACAGCGCCTCTCGCCGCTGCACTCCGATACATATAGCAGCGGAAAGGCTGAAGTGCTGTCGGCACGCTCAACGCCGAATGATGCGTTGTTGCAGTGCGTGCCTTCGGCGCCGTCGAGGATGAACTCGTTTATAAATCGGTTGTTGTCAAGGTCGTATACCACGCAGTCTCCAAGATGATAGAGTGCGAATACCGTTCCGTTGTGTATCGCAAGTCCCTGTGCGCTCTGATGCGCCTCTCGCGGATGTATCTCCTTCACCTGCCCCAAATCGACCTCAAGACGGCAGTCCGGTATGCCTGCAAAGAGCGTTTCGGCGTCGTACACCGCTGCCGGAGGTGCTGCCGTCGCGGTAGCCGTTATTGCCGCAGCAGCCGTAACCATTATGGAGATGAGTGCCGTTTTCATAAATATTTGCGCTTTTGTTGCAAAACTAATAAAAAGTGGTGAAACATACGCTTTTTGCTGCTGACGGGTACATAATTAAGGAAAAAAGATTATATTTGTATTGCAGGCTGTTCAAAGATGCCTTCTGAAAAACAAATCTTGCACGAAAAAGCCGTGATAGATAAATTTATAAAATATATCGAGGCCGAGCGCCGTTACTCGCCACTCACCGTGCGCAACTATCGCCGCGATGTCGAGGCCTTTGTCGCGTGGCTTGAGAGAGAGGGCGAACGCTTCGACCCTGCGCGCGTAACGACCTCCGACCTGCGTGAATGGATTGTCCTGCGCACCAAACAGGGACTCTCTCCGGCATCCGTCAATCGCGAGGTATCATCTTTGAGGGCTTTTTTCCGCTTTCTGCGGCGTGATGGCGTTGTCGAGCAGGATGTATTCCGCAATACAGCCTCTATGCGCACGCCCAAGCGTCTGCCGGTGTTTGTCTCCGGAGAAAGTATGCCGTCGCTTTTGGATATGCTTGACGATATGGCCGCTTCGGGCGAGTTCGGGCAGGTGCGTGATGCACTTGTGGTGTTGCTCTTTTACAAGAGTGGCATACGTTTGGCAGAACTTGTGAGTATCAATACAGGGGACTTCTCGTCGGACGGCGGTGAACTGAAGGTACACGGCAAGGGCGACAAGGAACGCATAGTGCCTATGGTGCCGTCGGTGCGCAGACGCATAGAGGAGTATCGCGCTCTGTGCAACAGTATGGGGATAAAGGTTAAGGACGGGGCGCTGTTTGTTACCACGAATGGTAGCAGACTGTCGCGCACGACAATCTACCGTATTGTTCACAGACTTCTCGGTGAGTCGGGTATGCAGGGACGCAAAAGCCCTCACGTGCTGCGCCATACGTTTGCAACGAATCTGCTCGACAGAGGCGCGGATATGAGAGATATACAGGAACTTATGGGCCATTCGTCGCTCAAATCGACACAGATTTATACGCACAACAGCATAAAGGCGTTGTGTGAGGTCTATGCCTCGGCGCACCCGCGTCAGGGCGACAAGTGAGCCTGCCGACTATAATGTTTAACCCGGGCTATGCCCGCAAAAAAAAGATGTTATGGAAGTAAAGATTCAGACTGTGAAGTTCGATGCCGACAAGAGGTTGGTCGAATTTATTGAGAAGAAGATTTCGAAACTCGACCGTTTTGCCGAGCGTGCTACGGGAGCGGATGTCATTTTGAAATTAGATAAGGACGCCGAGAAGGGTAACAAGGTTGTAAATATCACTGTTCGTATGCCGGGTGCGGACCTTGTGTCGGAACAGCGAGCCAAGACCTTCGAGGAGGCTGTGGATACTGCCATAGATGCCCTTAAACGCCAGAGTGAGAAGAACAAGGAGCGCTACGCTCATTAGTGTCAGGTTGCGCTGTACAGGTATCTTAAGCACTGCGCATCTCAAAGAGGTGCCGCGCCGCCCTAAAGGGGCGGATGTCGGCGCGAAAAAGGGTAATTATGCCAAAAAACGGTGCTTCAGATAGGGGCATTGCACCCGTTGCGGTGCAGTATCTTTGCCGATTTTGCCAACTTTGCCAACTTTGCTGTTTTAGCAAGGTTGGCATCTTTTTATGTTTTATATATTTATATATCTGAAAATCGCTAATTTTGCCTGCGTGATTCAGCGGATATGATGACGGACAGGATTGCCGGACAGGGCGACAGACAGCAATACGACAGACAGAATGACAGACGGTAAGATGATAGACAGCAAGACGACAGCCATAGAGCGCCACCCTTTGCAGCCATTTTTGCCGGCAGAGGCGAGAGTGCTGATGCTGGGCAGTTTCCCGCCGCCGCATGCGCGTTGGTCGATGGAGTTTTATTACCCCAACTTTATCAACGATATGTGGCGTATTATGGGGTTGGTGTTTTACGGCGACAGGCAGCACTTTGTCGATGGCGAACATAAACGGTTTCACCTTGAACGTGTGGTCGAGTTCTGTACCGCGCGCGGAATAGCGATTTACGATACCGCGACGGCGGTTCGGCGACTTAAAGAGAACGCCTCGGACAAATTTCTGGAGGTTGTCGAGCCGACGGATGTAGGGTCGTTGCTGCGGCGTATCCCCGAATGCCGTGCGGTGGTAGTTACGGGCGAAAAAGCGGCAGAGACTGTTCTGCTGTCGCTGGGTCAGCACGCACATACCTATCCTAAAATAGGTGAATATGTGGAATTTGAGTTTGAGGGTCGCCCGATGCGGCTGTGGCGTATGCCCTCCACGTCGCGTGCCTATCCCCTTGCGCTCGAGAAGAAGGCGGAATACTACGGACGTATGTTCTCCGAAACGTCGGTGTTGTAAGGCAATCTGCTTCAAAGAAAAACTGCGGCGGCTCTCTTTGCCGCCGCAGTAGGGTTTGTATCGCTGAAAACCATCACCTGTGTAACAGGCGGTCTGCTCTGCAGATTTTGAAAAGCCACTCTTTGAGTTGGGCGAAAATCAGCGATGATACGAAAACTATATGAATATCGAAGCAGATTCAAGACCTACAGTCATGAATGGCGTATGGAGTACAAAAAAGTGGCCGGCAATTACGAAAAATATGGCACAACTTCTAATTATGTCTAATCCGGCTATCTACCCCCCCCTCGAGTTTGCCTGTAAATCGCTGATAATCTACGCTGCTAATGTACTTTTTTGATTACAGTCCCAACTTCTTGCGCAGGGGCTTGGGAACAGCATTCTTGTTTACCAGTATCGATAACGTCTTATACTCGGCAAAGGGGCGTGAGAAGTAGTAGTAGCCGCCATAGGGAGGCATTACATCCCACGAGTTCTTCACCTTATAGTAGTTGTTGCCTTTCTGGTCCGTCGCCGTGCCGATAATGACCATACCGTGGTCGTCGGTCGTCTCGTAGTTATCGAAGGCCTCCTGGCGCATCTGCTGCGTGATGCTCTTCTCCTTGCCGGGCTTGTCGAATTTATAGAGCGCATCCTCCTTTTCGCGTGCCGTCAGTTTACCCCAACGCGAAGCCTCCGTGTCATCCATACTCTCAAGGTCGGCTTCGGGTATGATACCTATCGCGTGCGTGCGGCTGAAGCCTCGCTCGCTGACGTCGGTGGCCCACTCTACGGAGTAGCCGTTTGCAAGGGCGTTGTCTATAACCTGCATCATCTCATCCATAGGTACATTCCATGAGGTCTCCCACGCCCAGTTGTCAGGCACCTCAAGCACGAATTTTTCATAGAACGGGTGGTGTGTGAATGATGTGATGCTTACATAGTCGTCGAGGTCTATCGGCAGCGACGCGGCAAATGACTGCGGCGTATACTCCTTGCCTTCGTAGACGAACTTCTCGGGCATCGGACCGAAATATGCGTCGAGAATTGCATTCAGACCTGCCTGCCATGCCGTTGTCAGTTTGTTGTTGGGATTCTTGATTATGGTATCGACATAGGCCTTGAGTACGGCATCAATCTCGTTGAAATGGGGCTTGTCAGTGCCGTAGTTAAGACCCGGGTAGACCTCCTCGGGAACGATACCGTAGTGGCGTATGCCGTTTATCACGTCGTGGCTCGCTCCGCCGACGGCGAAGTTGAGGCTGCCATGCATACGCACATATTTCACCGCCTTCTCGAAGTAGATGTTGCGCACAATCCACATCTCCGACAAATCCATCTCCGCACCGCCGGCACGCATAATCTCGTTCTCGAGCATCGACAGCGTGGAGAAACACCAGCAGGTGCCGCTGCGGAACTGGTTCTTGACGGATGTAGTCTTTACCAATTTGCCATCGGTAAAGATGTAGCCCTCATCCCGGGAATTCTGAGCCTGTACTGCTGCCGCTGACATACATATGGCGGCTATAAAGAGCGAAATGGTCTTCTTCATCATCGTTATGCTGTTAATTGTCAATATCTGTTTTTTTACTTTTTACTGTCGTCTATTATTCTGCGGCACTCCTCCTCTGTCATCGTCTTGGGGTTGCAACTCTTGGGTATACGGTAGTTTTTGCCGTTATAGGCTATATATGGACCGAAACGTCCGTTCTTGATGGTTATACCGTCCCCGAAACTCTGAACAGGTGTGTTGGCTGCCTCTGCCTGACGCCTGTGAGCCTCCATAATCTCCACTGCACGGTCGAAGGTTATGGTATAGGGGTCGTCGCTCTTGGCCAGCGAGGCGAAGGTCTTGCCATGACGTACATAGGCACCGTAACGACCTATGCCTGCAATTAAATCCTCATCCTCGTAGCGGCCCAGATTGCGCGGCAGCGAGAACAGTTCGAGTGCCTCGTCGAGCGTTATGGACTCTATAAGTTGACCCTTTTTAAGTGCCGCGAAGCGCGGTTTGCCGCCGTCGGCGCTCCCTATCTCGACCATAGGGCCGTAGCGGCCTATGCGGGCCTTGACGCTCTGTCCCGTCGCCGGGTCAGTACCCAGAACCCTTACCTGGGACGACTTGTCGGCCTGTGTGCCTATGGCGTGTTCGACCATCTCGTGGAACGGTACATAAAAGTCGCCTATCATCTTGTTCCAGGTGATATTGCCCTCGGCTATGCGGTCGAACTCCTTCTCCACGTCGGCTGTGAAGGTATACTCCATTATGGGTGCGAACTGCGCTTCGAGGTAGTCGTTTACAATCATGCCAACGTCTGTCGGTGCCAGACGGTTCTTCTCCGAACCGTAATTCTCGGTCGGAGTCGATTCGGTTATGGTCGAGCCGCTCAATGAGAGCTGCTTGTAGCTTCTCTTGCGTGCCGGTTTGTTCTGTTTCTCGACATATCCGCGATTGATAATGGTCGAGATGGTCGGAGCATAGGTCGACGGGCGTCCTATACCCAACTCCTCAAGCCTTTTGACGAGCATAGCCTCATTGTAGCGTGCCGGCGGCGTTGTGAAACGCTCGGCGGCCGTTATGCTTTGGGCCGTAACCGTGTCGCCTGCCGTCAGTTTAGGCAGCATTGTCTGCTGCTGCTCGCTCTCCTCGTCGGCAGACTCGGAGTAGAGCCGCAGGAAGCCGTCGAAACGAACCGTCTCTCCTGTGGCTGTAAATATATGGTCGTTGCCCGAGCATACTATCTCCGCTGTCGTGCGGTCGATATCCGCCGCTACCATTTGCGAAGCCATCGTGCGCTTCCATATAAGGTCGTAGAGCCTTTTCTCGGCGGGTGTGCCGTCAATCTCGCGGCGGTCTATATATGAGGGACGTATAGCCTCATGGGCCTCCTGCGCACCCTTGCTCTTTGTGGTGTAGTTGTGCGGAGCGGAGTATTGCGCGCCGAACATCGCCGTTACGGCATTTTTGCACTGACCCAGAGCCATTGCCGATAGGTTCACCGAGTCGGTACGCATATAGGTTATAAGACCCTGCTCATAGAGCCGCTGTGCCGTAGCCATAGTCTGCGACACAGACATGCCGAGCGAGCGCGATGCCTCCTGCTGGAGCGTGGAGGTGGTGAAGGGTGGTGCGGGGTAGCGCTTTGTAGGCTTCTCCTCGCAACTCCTTACCGTGAACACGGCACCCGCGCAACTCTGCAACAGGGCGCGCGTCTCCTCCTCGGTCGTAAAACGGTGCGATATTTCAGCCTTGAATGAGTGGCTCTTTTTGTCGGTCGTGCGGAACTGACCCGTAACACGGAAATAGGGCGCCGAGTTGAAGGCTATTATCTCTCTTTCGCGCTCGACGATAAGTCTTACGGCAACGCTCTGCACACGTCCTGCAGAGAGCGCCGGACGCACCTTCTTCCACAGCACGGGCGAGAGTTCGAAACCCACTAAACGGTCCAAAACACGCCTCGCCTGTTGGGCATTGACCAAATTCATATCCACCGTGCGAGGACTCTTTATGGCATCGAGGATGGCATTTTTCGTTATCTCGTGGAAGACGATACGCTTTGTACGGTCTACGGGCAGACCCAATACTTCCGTCAGGTGCCATGCTATGGCCTCTCCTTCGCGGTCTTCATCGGAGGCGAGCCAGACGGTCTTTGCCGACTGTGCCAACTTGGAGAGTTCACCCACGACCTTGCGTTTGTCCGACGGTATCTCGTAGACGGGTTGGTAACCGTTCTGTAAATCTATGCCGAGGTCTTTCTTCGAGAGGTCGCGTATATGACCGTAACTCGATTTGACGATGTAATCTTTTCCCAGAAATTTTTCGATGGTCTTGGCCTTGGCCGGAGACTCAACGATAACTAAATTTTCCTGCATTATATATCAAATTTCATTATCTTCGCTTGCACCGCAAGAACTTCTGACAGTTCACTGCTCCTTTATTGTCAAAAAACCGAAACCCCCTTGATTCTTCCTGGCGGGTCTCGGTTGCTGTATTGTTACTTTACCATTGTATATGTGAGGTCGATTCTCATCGAGGCGTTTGCTCCGTCGTACATACCCTGAAGCACCGTCCTCTTGAATGTGTATAGCCCGTATGCTTCGGGTGCGACGTATACCGTCCTGGGAATGTAACCCTCATCATCTTTATCGAAATTATCCAAATAGTTGTCGGCCTCACCATATCGCTCATAGAGTGCATCCACATAGTTCTTGAGTTTCTGCACGTAACCCGATATGTCCATTGCATAGCATGCGCGGCTGCGGTTGAGTGCGCCGTCGAATGGCAGCGATGTATTGTACTGCTTCTCGTACAGGTAGTTGTAATCGGGCACGGGCGTGAGTGTGGAGTAGTCAAGATAGAGACCGGCACGTGTTAAGGCTCCGTTAAGCAGAGGGGTCATATACGCAGGGTCGAGCGATGACCATTCGTAATCTTTCACGCCGTCTAAATAGATATATAGACGTGCCTGATTTATAGAAGCGTATCGGAACGGGTCATCATCGGACTCAGGGTCGTTTATGTTGCGCAGTTCGTTAAGGAAATCATCCGTAAAGTATACCTCCATAACCGTACCGCCCATACCGTCCACATATCCTGTTGCCATCTGCGTATGCGAGAGTCTGTTCTCCTCCGGCGTGAGGTCGGGGCTGTCGGTCATCGACGCCGATGCCAACACCGACGACGAATAGTCGTGCTGCACGGTATTTATCGAACTGTTTCCAACCTCAGCATCCGGATAGTAGAAGTGGTAGAAAAGTTGAAGCGTATCCTGGATTAACTTTGGTTCCTTGGGGTTGCGGTTGCGTCCCCACAGACGGAATCCCGACTCCGAGAGGTTCAGCGCATACATTGCACCCTCCTCACCTTCGGCAAGGTCATCCACCTGATGTATATAGAGTCCCTTGAAACTTTCAACCCAGTTTTTGTCGCTTTTGTATACCGTTATATCGTCGGCATATCCATCCCAGTCTGCCGCATCGCTTACCAGCAGCAACCGCTTTACGAAATTCCACGTTGCACCGTCGGCCGACATATTTTCGGGCTTAACGGTAACATCGGTCGAGGTGGTATATATGCCGTGTTCGGGGTCGGGGAAACGGAACGTGAAGAGAGGTTCCGAAGCGTCGTAGAGCGGCTTCATATCGTGATTGATATATGCCACCTCCTCGCCGTTGCTCTGCTCCATGCTCTCTTTAAGCGACATCTTGCTGATTTCGTAGACCTCATAGGTGTTTACGCGCGTAGTGTCTCCGGCGAAGTCCGATACGCTCAGAATCATCTGTATCGAGTCGAATATGGGCAGATAGCCCAAACCCTCGTCCGTCATCTTTGTCATATAGAGGAATTCAGAGGCGAATGCCGCATTGCGCTTGCCGAAATCCTTGTCGTTCTGCACTCCTATATAACCTATGGTCAGATTGGACGAGACGATTGAATCCGTGCGGAATACGCTCGTCTCGAAAAAGGCCTTGCCTTCGTCGGTCGTATACGTCTTGTTCCGGGGGTTATACCTCTCTATTTTGTCGGCGAAGAAACTCTTGTATCGCATTTCGAGTTTTTGGTTGTCGGGTACGAACTCATAACCGAGCGACGGGTCGCCCTCGCGAGTGCAACCCGTAACCGCTGCCGCGAAAATGGCGATAGCCGCTGCTGCCGATACGATTTTCTTAACGCAACTCATCATAGAAACTGTTGTAATTGTCGAAGAGTGTCTCTTCGTCTGCCGAACGGTATTCGAGTATCGGTTTTCCCGTGCCTCGCGCGAACTCGACTGTCGCTTGGTCTGCCTTGTCCGATGCAATGACGATACCGTCTGCATTACCGATAACGTAACGCATAAGATTTTCGTATGAAGGAGTCTCTATAATTGACAAATTTTCATCCGTAATGCCTATACTCTCTATCTTTCGTTTCAGGTCTTTGGATAGCGGCTCCTCGAAGCGGTCATTGTAGAGCGATACGACAATCTTTACGTCGCGGAAGAGCGGGTCGTCGTTAAAGACATTGCGCAGATATATGGGTGCCATAGCCGAGAACCAACTATGACAATGCACTATCGTGGGCGCCCAGTGCAACTTCTTCACCGTTTCAAGCACGCCGTTGGCGAAAAATATCATACGCTCGTCGTTGTCGGCGAAAGGCTTGCCGTCGGCATCTGTAAGCACGGCTTTGCGTGCAAAGTAGTCGTCGTTGTCGATGAAGTATATCTGTATGCGTGCCGAGGGTATCGAAGCGACCTTGATTATCAACTGATGGTCGTTGTCGTCGATGATGAGATTCATTCCCGACAGTCTGATTACCTCATGCAACTGATTGCGCCGTTCGTTTATGCATCCGTAGCGCGGCATGAATGTACGCACGTCGTTGCCTCTCTCCTGCATTGCCTGGGAGAGTGTGCGACAGAGTTGCGACTCTTCGTTTTCGGGCAGATATGGAGTAATCTCCTTACATAAATAGAGTATCCTGTTGTTTGCCATCGACGTTAATTTTTATCTGTTTTTAATCTGTTGCTTGTGCGTCATTCCGGCGACGCATACGGCGGTCTCTTCCGACCGCCTTTTGCAAATATAGCAAAAGTTTTCCAAAATATCAACACTCTCCGAAAAGAGGACTCACCCTGCGTCGGAACCTGAACATATCTTCGGTCAAAGGATAAGCATGGCGTCTCCGTATGTTCCGAAGCGGTAACCCTCCTTTGCAGCCACGCGGTAGGTCTCCATCACGCGGTCGTAACCTCCGAATGCCGCAACCATCATCAACTGCGTGGAGTAGGGCAGATGTAAGTTCGTTACCATAGCATCCGCCACCGTGAACTCGTATGGATGGAATATGAACTTGTTTGTCCAGCCGTCGGCGGCATTTATCATTCCGTTTGTCGAGACGACCGTTTCAAGTGTGCGCATCACAGTAGTACCCACCGATACTACCTTGTGTCCGCTCCGCTTGGCGTTGTTTACGGCCTCCGCAGCCTCCTCCGTTACGAAGAACTGCTCCGAGTCCATCTTGTGCTTTGACAGGTCCTCCACATCCACCGTGCGGAAGTTGCCAAGTCCTGCGTGGAGTGTGATGAACGCCTTGTCCACACCCTTGATATCCATTCTGCGCATCAGATGTTTCGAGAAGTGCATACCTGCTGTAGGAGCCGCCACAGCACCCTCCTTTTCGGCATATATGGTCTGGTAACGCTCTGCATCCTCTGGCTCCACTTTCTCGCGCACCCAGCGCGGCAGAGGAGTCTCACCCATACGGTACAGTGTCTCCTTGAACTCCTCATAAGAGCCGTCGTAGAGGAACCGGAGCGTGCGGCCGCGCGAGGTCGTGTTGTCTATAACCTCGGCACCCAGAACATCGTCCTCGCCGAAGAATAGTTTGTTGCCGATACGAATCTTGCGTGCGGGGTCTACCAGAACGTCCCACAGACGCAGTTCGCGGTTCAACTCACGGAGCAGGAAAATCTCTATCTCCGCACCCGTCTTCTCCTTGTTGCCGTAGAGGCGCGCAGGGAATACTTTGGTGTTGTTGAAGACAAAGAGGTCCTTCTCTTCGAAATAGTCGAGGATATCCTTGAATATGCGATGCTCGATGGCACCCGTTTTGCGGTCGAGTACCAGCAGTCGCGATTCGTCGCGGTTCTCCGTAGGATGTTTCGCCAGCATTTCAGGCGAAAAATCGTAACCGTACTGTGATAGTTTCATCTTCTTTTATGTTTGAGATACAAAACTCATTAAATGCTTTTCCGCCGGAGTTTTAATTCGGGTTTGACAAGCAAAAATTTACATAAATACGCAGAAAAAGAGATTTTGTTTCAAAGTTTTTCCACTTTTTCTATAAAATCTTCTATTCCAAAGGCATTTTCGACCGTGAAGCCGCCGTTTCGGGTGCGTCTTAACGAGGTGAGGTAGGCTCCGCTGTCGAGTGCTTCGCCTATCTCGGCGGCCAATGAACGGATATAGGTTCCCTTGCTGCAACGTACTCTGACCCTGATTTCTGGCAGTTCGCATTTGAGCAGTTCCAACTCATATATATTTATAAGTGCCTTGCGCATTGAGACGTCTTCGCCTGCACGGGCGAACTCGTATGCCCGTACACCCTCAATCTTTTTGGCCGAGTATATGGGCGGCGATTGCAGACGCTCTCCCTTGAGCGAATCCAAAACCCGCTCCACCGCTTCGCGTGTGATATGCTCTGTGGGATAGGTGCGGTCTACGGGGTGTTCCATATCGAAACTGGGCGTTGTTGCACCGAGCATAATATCGGCTATATACTCCTTCTCCTCGGCCTGAAGCCTTTCGACCTGTTTTGTGGCCTTGCCCGTGCATACCAAAAGCACACCCGTCGCCAAAGGGTCGAGCGTTCCGGCGTGTCCCACCTTGAGTTTGCGCAGGCCTTTGCGCTGAAGGGCGAACTTTATCTTGCGCACCACATCGGATGATGTCCAGCCTAACGGTTTGTCTATTACGGCTATGTATCCCTCCTCGAAATTTACACCTTGCAAATCCATACCTCTTAACATACAAAATTGGCTATTATGGCTACAATGCCTGCTGCCGCGCAATATACGGCGAACCATATCAGTTTGCTGCGCTTGACGATGCCTATCATAAACTTGCAGGCTAAGCACCCTGTGATAAATGCCGACGCGAAGCCTGCAATCATCGGCGCGATGCCTATCGACGAGAATGCCGCCTCGCCCTTCACGATATCCAAAAGCATCTCACCGGCTATGGGTGCGAGAACCATCAGAAATGAAAATTGTGCAACGCTCTCCTTGCGGTTGCCAAGCAGCAGACCGGTAACTATCGTAGAACCCGAGCGTGATAGTCCGGGCATTGCGGCGGCGGCCTGTGCCATACCTATAATAAAAGAGTCTCTGTAAGATATGCTCTCTTTCTGCCTCGGACGGGCGTAATGGGCGAATGCGAGCAGGAGCGCCGTCAGCAGCAGCATCGCTCCGACGATAAGCAATATCCATTGCGACCCGAGCAACTCATCTATGCGGTCCTTGAAGGCGAAACCCACTATGCCGATGGGTATCATCGATATTATGAGTTTGACTATGTATGCCTTGCTGTCGTTGTAACCGCGCGAAAAAAGTCCTCGCAACAGACCCCAAATCTCGGAATGCAGCACCACTATCGTACTGAGTACCGTTGCGCTGTGAAGCAGAATATCGAAGGCCAAGTTCTCCTCAATCTCCACGCCGAGGAGTACTTTGGCTATTTGCAGGTGTCCGCTGCTCGATACGGGCAGAAACTCGGTAAGTCCCTGCACGACTCCGAGTATCGCGGATTCGAGTGTCTCCATCTATTGTAAGTTAATGTGGGTTTGCAACAAGTCAGAAACGCTTCATTATGGCGAAGATTTCAAATGCAAAGCCTGCGATAACCAATATCGGGGCAAGGGTTATTCTTCTCCACGAGAACATCTCATAACTGAATACTGCGGGGTCGTCGCTGCCGCCTCCGCTCATCAGAACGAAGCCGACAACTATTATGGCGAAACCAATAAGCATCAATATGTAGTTCTTCATCGAAAGCGGCATTCTGTCGTCGTTGGCGTCAGATATTTTGTTGAAAAAGTTTTTGTGAGACATGGCGTTTAATCAATATAAATGTATCTTGTTGGACTTCATATTTACGAATTTGTTCACGGTAAGCAGCGTGAAGACGGATGAGAGCAGTATGCCCGCTGCGACCATACCTGCAACTATTATGCAGACTGTCATCAGCATATCGTGAGTGATAATCTCGGGCATCGACCTGCTGACGGCATAGACGCCGCCGACAAGCATTGCGGCTGCCAGAACTCCGGCAATAAAGCCCTGACCTATGCTGCTGCGCACGAAGGGGCGTATGATGAACCACTTGGTGGCACCTACCAGCTTCATGGTGTTTATGATGTAGCGCTTGGAGTAGATGGCCAATCTCACGGTGCTGCCAAGCAGTGTGAGGGATATTACCGCCAGCACGGCCGCCAGAATCAGAAGTATCGGTCTGGCGCGCGATACGACGGTGTTCATCGACTTTACAAAGTCCTCGGGATAGGAGATATGCTCCACGCCGTCCACACCTTTGATATACTCTACAAAGCTGTCGAGTTCAGCCTCTCTGCCGGCTGTATTTACCTTTACATCATAAGAGTCGAGCAGCGGGTTCTCGCCCAAGGCCTCTATTATATCCAGTTCGGCGCTGAATATCTTTCTGAATCCCTCGTCGTTGATTTTTTCCTCCTTGGAGGAGAATTTAACCTCGCTTACCATATCGTACTCTTCAATCGCTGCTTTAAGAGCTTCGCGCTCCTGCTGCTGCATATCATTGCTCAACTCGACAATTAGAGTTACGCTGTTCTGCACTTCGGCGGCAGTCCTCATCGTGGCTGCTATTGCGAATCCGGCAGCACCGACCAACAGCAGTACCAAAGCGATACTTATGGTCGAGATAGCATACGAGTTGCGTACTTTGCGTTTGAGACGTTTGTTTTCGTTGTGCATAGTTATGTTCTGTTTATGATTTATAGCGTTTGTACGATTTTAATATCCATATCGTTAAGGCAGCACCGGCAGCCAGCAGTATCGCTATCGAGAAGAGGAGCGTTATGCCGCTTACGACCCTCCAGTCGGGTGCGGCGAAGCGCCACTCTACGGTGTGCGTGCCGGCCGGCAGCTTCATGCCGCGCAAAATGTAATCCACACGGAAATATGGAGCCTCCTCTCCGTCTATGCAGGCCGTCCACCCCTTGTCATAGTATATCTCCGAGAAGACGGCAAGCGCTTCGTCGTCGGCCGTATATTCATATTTGAGATAGTTGGGTGCATACTCCGTCAGCGTTATCTCTCCCTTGCCGAAACAGCAGCCGTCGGGAACCTCGTTTACCCTTTTCGACCCCTTTATGACGGGTGATGCTACGGCTGTGGTCTTGGTATTTATACTTGACAGGGCATCTATCTCCTCTTGCGCCGTCGGCAGTTCGATAATCTCCTCGATAAACCATGCCGCACCGTTGGCCGTCTCGCGTATGTAGACGCCGCCGTCATTGTTCACGATTATATAGCGCGTATTGAGCATATCGAGTACGCCGTCGGGATTGTCTCCTGAAAGATAGGTATCGATAATATCCTGATAACGCGACAACTTCGCTCCGTGATAGCCGCCTACGGAACGATGGAAGTTCGATGTCGTGGCATCGTTGAACGGACTTACGGTCAGATTGTAGACCCTGTACCCGAGGTCGGTATCCTCCATAATCATCCTGTCGGACAGCGTCGGGGTTACATCCGTTTGCACGGCCTTGACAAACTTTGAGTGGGGCAGATAGCGCATATTCACAAGAGCCAGGTCTGCCGTAACCAATATAGCCGCCACAGCAATCATAACGCCGCGATTAAGTTTGCGGCAGGCATAGAGCAGCAGTGCTCCTGCGGTAAGAACTATAAACAGCAGCGAGCGCATGGCATCGACCGCCATAATATGCGCACGCTCCCGAGCCATCGCCTCGGCGATATCGTAACTCTCAGTTGTCCCTCCAAGCATCTGCGCAGCATCAGCCTCTCCGAACTCGAAGAAGAGTTTTCCTGCGACGGCAAAGAGCAGACAGAGACCTCCTGTTACGCCTGCCGCCCACGCGACAGGCTCCAGCAACTTGCGACGCTCCTCGCGAGCCGTGTTCCAAACCTTCCACAAACCGAAACCCGCCATCAGCGGCAGCCCCCACTCCAGAACCACAAGCGACATCGATACCGTGCGGAACTTGTTGTACATCGGCAGGTATTTGAAGCACAGACGCGAGAAAAACTCGAAGTTGTGTCCCCATGATAGCAGCAGCATAAAGAACATCGAACCCAAAAGCCACCAACGGTTGCGACCGCTTGCAAGCAGCGCACCCAGCAGCGCGAGAAATATTATGGCAGCACCTATGTAAGTCGGTCCTGCGGTAAACGGCTGCGTACCCCAGTATGTGGGGATGGTTGTTGCATGCCGCCGGTCGTAATGCGCTCTCTGCAAAGCCTTTCCTACGGCATCGCTCGGCTTGAAGGTTGTCGTTGAACTGCCGCCCATAAGGTCTGGTATAAGCATATTCCAACTCTCGCCTATGCCGTAACTCCATGCTGTGGCGTACTCAAAGTCGAGACCTTCGCCGGTCGGTTTTCCGTCCGTCTTCTCTGCAGCGAGTTCCGAACCGCCGCGAATGGTGTCGGGCGAGTGCTGCGAGGTGTACCACAGAGGGGCGAAGTTGGAACCTGCCGCCGCTATGCCGGCCGTTATCAGTATCGCCGTGCGTATGGCGAAATCCTTAAGCATTTTCCCGCGCACGGAGAAGACCAACTCGCTAATCCACAACCCTGCGGCGGCTATAAGAAAGTAGTATGTTATCTGCGGATGATTGGCTCCTATCTCAAGCGAGGCAAAGAGTGCCGTCAGCACTCCTCCCGCGAGTTTGTTGCCGCGCAGCGTAACGTATATGCCGCCGAACATCAGCGGTGCATATACCAATGCCCACATCTTCGTTACATGCCCGGCACCTATTATGAGGAAGAAGTATGTGGAGAGTCCGTATGCCAATGCCGGCACCATTCCCACCCAGGGCGAGATGCCGAACATCATCATCATGACCCACATGGCCACCATCGCGAAGAAGATGAATGACATAGGCGTACTTATAACCTTGACAATCTGCCCGATGCTGTTTTTGACTGCCTGCGAGGGGTATTTTACGTTTATAAGATATGCCGGCATACCGCCGAACATGGCACCTGTCCATTGCGCATCCTCGCCCGTAGCCTCGCGGTGCTGGCGTATATCGCGCCACATGGCGTCGTACTGCTGCACGTCGTGCTGCGGCAGAACTTTGCCTTCGAACTGCGGTGAGAAGCAGCCGGCGCTGACGCACCAGAAAACCGCAAGCGGAACGATGTACTGAAGCGCTTTTCGCATCAAGCCGCCATAATTAACCTTCAATCGAATCATACCAATACGGATATATAGCGCCAAAGATACGAAAAAACATCGAGTTGCGATATGCCGCAATGCGAAAAATGTTTATATTTGCGGAACAAACGTGCAATAATGCGAAATTAAATGGTCTCAATAGATACTATCCGCACCCCGATAAAGCCCCAGCTTGAGGAGTTCGATGCCTTTGTGCGCAGTTGCTTCGGCGGCGGCAAGGGTCTGCTGGGTCAGATGCTCGAGCATGTACTGTCGTCGCGCGGCAAAGGTCTGCGACCGACGATTGTGCTTCTGACGGCGGCGCTTCACTCTGCCGGCGGTGTCGGCAGGCGAACACATCTTGCGGCGCTTATGACCGAGATGATACATCTTGCCTCGCTTATACACGACGACGTTATCGACTCCTCGGATATGCGTCGCGGCCGTGCTTCGGTCAATGCCCTGTGGCAGTCGCATAATGCGGTGCTTGTGGGCGATTATATCCTTTCGCGCACGATGGAGATTGGAATGTCGAGCGGTCAGTACGACCTGGTGTCGCATATAATACGTGCCGTGTCGATTCTCTGCGAGGGCGAGATTATGCAGGGCGACCACGCAAGCCGCAGAGATGCTTCGCGGGAGGCCTATTTTGAGATAATATATAAGAAGACGGCAACTCTTATAGGCGTCAGCGCCTCTGCCGGTGCATTGTCGGCAGGCGCTTCAGCCGAAAAAGTGGACGCTATGCGCCGTTTCGGCGATGCTGTTGGAATGGCATTCCAGATAGGCGACGATATACTCGACTATACGGCTTCGTCATCGGTTACGGGCAAACCGTCGCTCGGTGATTTGCGTGAGGGAAAGGTTACTCTGCCGCTTATCGAGGTTATAGAGAGCGCCGACGAGGCGTTGCGAAATGAGATACTGGCTGCGCTGCCTCTGTGTGCCGATGATGAGAACAAGAGGGAGTTCGTCCGCTCGGCTGTTATCCGCGAGGGCGGCGTGGAGCGGGCAAGGGAGGTTATGAAGTCATATCTCGGGCGCGCCATGTCGCTGCTTGCGCCGTATGAGCCGTCGCCAGTCAGAGATGCTCTCGTGCAGTTGTGCGCTTATGTCGCCGAAAGGGAACGATAGCGTGATAGAGCAATGACGTAAGACGGGAAATCATAAATTGTAAATAATAAATTGAAAATAGCCGATAACCAAATTATTAACCAATAAACAAATATTATCGAATTATGGAAAATGTTCAGAAAAAGAGCTATGCGTTGCCTATTGCGGTGATGTTTGCGCTCTTCTTTATGATTGCGTTCGTTACGAACTTCGCAGGTTCTATGGGCGTTATCGTAAAAAATCAGTTCGGAGCAAGCAACGCGCTTTCGCAGCTCGGTACGCTGGCCAACTTTATCGCTTATGCCTTTATGGGTATACCTGCCGGTATTATTCTCAAGCGCAAGGGTTATAAGTTTACCTCTCTGGCAGCCGTTACCGTCGGTTTTGTCGGTGTGGGTATTCAGTTCCTTTCGGGTTACGCAGAGTCGTTCCTCGTCTATGTGCTTGGTGCGTTCGTGGCAGGATTCTCGATGTGCCTTCTCAACATCGTTGTGAACCCGATGCTCAATACGTTGGGCGGCGGCGGCAACAAGGGCAATCAGCTTATTCAGCTCGGCGGCTCGTGCAACTCCATCGGTGCTACGCTGGCTCCCGTTCTTCTGGGTTACCTTATCGGCGGCTCTGTCGAGGATGCCAATGTGATGCAGGCTGCTCCCGCTATGATTATCGCTATGGCAATCTTCGCTCTGGCAGCGATTATCATCGCTCTTACGAAGATTCCCGAGCCTCATATGGAGACTGCCGAGGAGAGGGCTGCCCGCCTTGGCGGTAAGGTCAAGAAGGATAAATACGGTCCTATGTCGTTCCGCCACTTTGTTCTTGGAGCGGTTGCCATCTTCTTCTATGTAGGTATCGAAGTGGGTATCCCCAATATCGCCAACCTCTATATGACAACGCCTACGACCGAACAGGCACAGCAGACGATAGACAAGTATCTTGCGCAGAACGTTGAGGCAGAGCCTGCAACCGAAGATGAGTCCGTGTTAGAGGAGGTAGTTGCCGAGGAGGCTGCTGCGGCTGAAGAGGCGGCTGTTGAAGGTGATGAAGCAGTAGTTGCCGTAGAGGAGGCTGTTGCTGACGATGTTGTCGTTGCTGAAGAAAATGCACCTGCAACCGAAGATGTTGATGTTGAATCTGCTGAAGCGGTCGAGGATGATGTTGTAAGCGTTGAGAAATACCAAAAGGCTCTTGATGTTACCGGTGGTAAGGCTGTCCCGGGATTGGGTATGGGTGCTGATATAGCAGGTCTGATTATCGCTGCATATTGGTTCCTTATGATGTGCGGTCGTCTTATAGGAAGCGCTCTCGGTGCAAAAATATCGAGCAAGAATATGCTTATAGGTGTAAGTACGCTGGCAACGCTCTTCGTGTTGTGCATTATGTTCGTTTCGTCAAGTACGAATCTGGCTATTCCGTTTACCGATTATGTGGTACCGGCCAATTTGATATTTGTTGCGTTGTGCGGTCTCTGCACCTCGATTATGTGGGGTGGTATCTTCAACCTTGCGGCTGAAGGTCTTGGTAAATACACCCCTGCGGCTTCGGGTATCTTTATGGCAATGGTTTGCGGCGGCGGTATAATACCGGCGCTTCAGGGTCTGCTCGCCGACTTCGTAGGTTACATGACCTCCTACTGGCTGATTGTCGCCTGCCTCTGCTACCTGCTCTTCTATGCGCTTGTGGGCTGCAAGAATGTAAACAAGGATATTCCTACCGAGTAAGGCTGTGCAAACTGCAAAATGAAATCCCCGTCCGCACCGGATGGGGATTTTTGTTTTGCATTTATGAAAACTTTTTTATAATTTTGCCATAAGTAGCAACCTGTGCAAACGGATGCTCGAGCGCCTTGGCGGCGATATGTTTTTGAAAATATTGTATTATAGTAATATAGCTATGAAAAGCAAGTATTCATTACCGAAGGACGGCGGATTGTGTCCCGAGGTTGCCCTGCACGATATAGTGCATCGCTATGAAAAGATTCCCACATCAATTTATAAAAGCGAGTATGACGGAGTGCAGTACGTTGCCGACGCCATTGTCAAGGCGGTAAACGAGCATGGCCGCAGTGCGAAACCCTTCGGGTTGTGTCTTACCACGGGTCGTACTCCGCTTGGTCTGTACCGTGAACTTGTTGAGCGCTATGGTCGCGGCGAGGTCAGTTTCGCCAATGTAGCGGTATACAGTCTCGACGAGTTCTATCCCATAGGTGCGACGGAGCGTCAGAGCCGCAACTACCGCATACACGAGGATTTCCTCAACCATATCGACATCAAGCCCGAGAATGTGCATCTTCCCGACGGCGCCGTACCTATAAAAGATATATCGAGATATTGTGCCGAGTATGACAAGATGGCATCGCCCATCAACCTTATGATAATAGGTATGGGCGAACTGGGTCAGATAGGCTTCAATGAGGCCGGCTCTTATGCCAAGTCGCGCACACGCCTTGTTCAGTTGTCGTATAACTCGCGTCAGGTGCAGTCGGAGGCCTTCGGCGGTGTGAAGAATACGCCTGCGATGGCTATCACGATGGGTATGAGTACCGTAGCGCGTGCTGAACGTATAATACTTATGGCGTGGGGCGAAGACAAAGCCGATGCCGTGCGCCGTGTCGTGGAGGGTGAGGTGACGGACCAGATACCTGCTTCGCATCTTCAGGGACACCCGGGCGTGGAGATTGTTGTGGATGAGAATGCTGCGCAGTTGCTCACCTGCGAGCAGACACCCTGGCTTGTGGGTCAGTGCAACTGGACTCCCAAGTTTATCCGCAAGGCTGTTGTGTGGCTCTGCGGCGTGGTGAACAAACCTATACTCAAACTCACCTATGACGACTATGTAGAGAACTCGCTGGGCGACTTGCTCGAGGCTGCGGGTCCTTACGACCAGATAAATATTCGCGTATTCAACGACCTCCAGCATACCATTACGGGCTGGCCGGGCGGCAAACCCAATGCCGATGACTCAACGCGTCCCGCTCCCTCGACACCATTCCCGAAGAGGGTCGTCATCTTCTCGCCTCACCCCGATGACGATGTGATATCTATGGGCGGCACCTTCCACCGTCTTGTGCAGCAGGGTCATGATGTCCATGTGGCATACGAGACGTCGGGAAATGTGGCGGTGTACGATGATGTCGTGCTTCAGAATATCGACACGGCACGCGAACTGGGCTACGGCGACCGTTTCGACGAGATAGAGAAGATTATCGCCGGCAAGCGTGCCGGAGAGCCTGAGCCGCGAGTGCTGCTCGACCTGAAAGGCGCTATACGTCGTGCCGAGGCGCGCGCTGCGTGCCGCACGCTGGGTCTCAACGACCGTACCAACGCTCACTTCCTCAACCTGCCGTTCTATGAGACGGGAGGTATCAAAAAGGGTGAACTCTCGCAGAAGGATATAGATATTATTGTAAAACTGCTGCGCGATGTGCAGCCGCACCAGATATACCTCGCAGGCGACCTTTCGGACCCTCACGGCACGCACAGAGTATGTGCGGAGGCTGTTCTGGCGGCGTTGGAGGTTGTCGATAACGATGCCTGGGTCAAGGAGTGTCATATATGGCTTTACCGAGGTGCATGGCAGGAGTGGGATTTGGGTATGGTAGATATGGCCGTGCCTCTCAGCCCCGACGAGATGATAAAGAAGCGCCACGCCATCTATCGCCACCTCTCGCAGAAGGATATTATGCCATTCCCGGGTGCCGACAAACGCGAGTTCTGGCAGAGAGCCGAGGAGCGCACGCAGAATACGGCACGCCAGTATGACAGCCTCGGTATGGCCGAGTATCAGGCTATCGAGGTCTTTGTAAAAATGAGATAAACAGAAAAAAAAGAGATATTTATGAGACTTATCATCAAACACGATGCCGAGGCCGTAGGTCGTTGGGCCGCAGAATATATCGCATCGAAAATCAATGCCCGCAAGGGGGACAAGCCCTTTGTGCTGGGTCTTCCTACCGGTTCGACGCCGCTGCCGACCTACCGTGCGCTTGTTGAACTCTGCAAGGCAGGCAAGGTGTCGTTTGCAAATGTGGTAACATTCAATATGGATGAGTATGTGGGTCTTCCCGAGAGCCACCCCGAGAGCTACCACTCCTTTATGTGGAACAACTTCTTCAGCCATATAGATATCAAGCCCGAGAATGTCAATATTCTCGACGGCAACGCAGCCGATTTGGCAGCCGAGTGCGAGCGCTATGAGCGTAAGATAGCCGCTGCGGGAGGTATCGACCTCTTTATGGGCGGTGTAGGAGAGGACGGCCACCTGGCATTCAATGAGCCTTTCTCGTCGCTCACGTCGCGCACGCGTGTAAAGACGCTTACGCAGGATACCATTATCGTTAATTCGCGTTTCTTCGGCGGCGATGTCAATCTGGTACCCAAGCAGGCGCTTACGGTAGGCGTCGGAACGGTTATGGATTCGCACGAGGTGCTGGTGCTGGCTACCGGACACAAAAAGGCCCGCGCATTGCAGCAGGCGGTTGAAGGCTCCGTAACGCACGCGTGGACCATTACGGCTCTGCAAAACCACCCTAAAGGCATTATCGTATGCGACGAGCCTGCAACGATAGAACTCAAGGTTGGAACATACAACTACTTCAAGGATATCGAGAAGGATACTCTTTAGGGTTTATACGGGCAGTATAATGATTAAGCGGGAGCATAGGTTCTGAAAACCTTGCTCCCGCTTAATCGTAATGTTCGGCAAAGTCTGCAAGCCGCCTTTGTCCTCGCTTAATCGCAACGTTCGCGGGGCGATTAAGCGGTGCGCGCATCGCTCTGCGATGCATTTTCTTGCATTTTCAGGCGCTTTTTTGTTGGTAATTGCTTTAGTCGAATGACTGCATACCCGATTGGGCGATGCGTATTATGCGCTGGTACTCGGCGTGTGAAAGCTCTGTGAAGAAGTAGTGTATCGGGTCTACTCTCATACCGTCGATACGAATCTCATAGTGCAGATGCGGCGAGAGCGAGAGCCCCGAGTTGCCCGAGCGCGCAATGATATCTCCGCGACGGACTCTCTGCCCCTTGCGGACAAGCGATACCATCAGATGCGAGTATTGGGTAACGTAACCGTTTTCGTGGTCTATTGTTATGCTCTGCCCGAAAGTGGAGTTGCGCTCCGAGACCTCTTTGACTATGCCGTCAGCTGTGGCGAATACGGGTGAACCTTCGGGTACGGTGTAATCCACGCCCTGATGCGACCTCAAAGTGCGGTAGAAGGGGTGCATAATCATTCCGTATCCGGCGGTGAGCAGGGTTAGATTCTTGTTTATTACTGGCTGTATGGAGGGTATATGTCTTACGCCGTCATCGCCGAGGGCCTCCGTCTGCTCGGCAAGACGCTTGTGCGACTCCTGCAGGGCTGCAAAGGTGGCTTCGAGCTGTGCGGTACGCTCGCCAAGCTCTTTGCGCAGTTTGCCGTTGGATTCGGATATAAGTCTTTCGCGCAGATT
Organism: Alistipes sp.; assembly: GCA_022511295.1. Taxonomy (GTDB): domain Bacteria; phylum Bacteroidota; class Bacteroidia; order Bacteroidales; family Rikenellaceae; genus Alistipes. Next base: position 42,726 of record JAFLRT010000004.1, read on the forward strand.
CAGACGCTCTGTCTCATATTCGGAGTCGAAGGCGTATGGTGAAGATTCGAATAGTATGTTGAATACGTTGCGGTCGCGCTCCGAGAGGTTGTCGAGTACCATTTCGAGCGAGTCGTATCGTGCTTCGAGAATCTTGTATTCACGACGCATAAAGTCGGTAGAGTGCCTCTCGTTGTATTCTGCCGGAGTGTCGAAGAAGAATGAGAATGCGGCATAGTATATCACGGCGGCACCGGTCCATATGAATAATCTGACGATTATGCGTATGAGTTTCTGTCTGCGTGCCTTGCGGGCATACAGACGTTTCCAGTGGCGGCTGACACCGTCGTTGTTATTCTGCTTCGAGGTCGGCATTTTCCGTCATACTTTCTATAAGTGCGTGGTACTCCTCAATGGTCATATTCTGGTTGAAGTAGTTTACTGGATTTACCTCCTGTCCCATATATATCACTTCGTAGTGCAGATGCGGGCCTGTGCTGCCGCCCGTGCTGCCCACTTCGCCTATGATTTGTCCGCGCATCACCTTCTGCCCGGGTTTGACCAATATACGACTCAGATGGGCGTAGCGCGTCTTGTATCCGAACTCGTGGTTGAGCAGTACCTGCTGTCCGTAGCCGCTCTTTGCACGTCCGATGTCTGTCAGTTCTACAACGGCATCGCCGGCCGCATATACCGGCACACCCTTGTCGCATGAGAGGTCCACGCCCTTGTGAAATTTACGGGTTCCGTACAGGGGATGTATTGGGCGAATGCCGAAGGAGTACATCGCTTTGAGTTTTGCGCGGTCGATGGGCCATATTGCAGGTATGGCCGATGATAGTTGCTCCTTGTTTTTGGCCAGCATCTGGAGTTCGTCCATTGATATCGACTCATAGTATATTTGCAGTGCGAGACTGTCCATACTTCGCCACAGGGCTGTGATGAGTTTGGAGTGGTCGCTGTTGCCCTGAAGATGTTCGTATCTCTCGTCGGGCAGGTAGATGTTATGCGGCTGCGTGGAGTCGGCCGAGAACAGCATACGGTATACATCACGGTCGCGATGACGTATCTCGTCGAGGCATTTGTTTGCAACCCTTATCTTCTCGTGCAGGAGAGAGTATTTCATCTCTGCGTCGCGGTTCTCGGCTACTATGGCGTACATTTTGGGCGTGGTAAAGAGGTGCGAGAAGACTATGTTAAGCACCGATATAATCAGGAATCCCACAAGCACTTTGCGTGCGAGCATATAGATTCGCTGACGGCTTGTAACCTCGTCTTCGCGCTCTCTTTTGTTGTTATGTGGTGCTTTTTGTCTCACGCGCTTAAAATTACCCTTTGTTCTTGGTGCAAAATTAGTCAGAAATATGTATTTTTGCAACTCGGTATACAAACGTAAAAAACGTAAAAATAATATATAGATGGAGTCTAATAAAATCAGAGAGGCTTTTCTGGAGTTTTTCGCCGGCAAGGGACATACGATAGTCCCGTCGGCACCTATGGTTGTCAAGAACGACCCTACGCTGATGTTTACCAATGCGGGTATGAACCAGTTCAAGGATATCTTCCTGGGCAATGCACCGCGCAAATACCCCCGTGTGGCCGACACGCAGAAGTGTCTGCGCGTATCGGGCAAGCATAACGACCTCGAGGAGGTGGGACTCGATACCTACCACCACACGATGTTCGAGATGCTCGGCAACTGGTCCTACGGCGACTACTTCAAGAAGGAGGCTATATCGTGGGCATGGGAGTTGCTGACAGAGGTCTACGCTCTCCCCAAGGAGCGTATGTATGCGACGGTATTCGAGGGCAGCGACGAGGACGGCGTGCCTTTCGACAGCGAGGCATACGACTATTGGCGCGAGTTCCTGCCCGAAGACCATATTATACGCGGCAACAAGCACGACAACTTCTGGGAGATGGGCGAGACAGGTCCCTGCGGCCCCTGCAGCGAGATACATTACGACCTGCGCGACGAGGCCGAAATAGCATTAAAACCCGGACGCGAACTTGTCAATGAGGGGCATCCGCAGGTGATAGAGATATGGAACCTGGTATTTATGCAGTTCAACCGCAAGGCCAACGGCTCGCTTGAGCCGCTGCCGGCAAAGAATGTCGATACGGGTATGGGCTTCGAGCGCCTATGTATGATTTTGCAGGGCAAGAAGTCGAATTACGACACCGATGTCTTTCAGCCCACCATTCAGCGTATATCCGCTATGTCTGGCAAACCCTACGGAGCCGATGTGAAGACCGATGTGGCAATGCGCGTCATTGCCGACCATCTGCGTGCCATAGCATTCTCGATAGCAGACGGACAACTGCCTTCGAATGTCAAGGCGGGGTATGTTATACGACGTATTCTTCGTCGTGCCGTGCGATACGGATATACATATCTGGGCTTCAACGAGCCGTTTATCTGCAAGTTGGTGCCGGTGCTTGTTGCGCAGATGGGCGCGCAGTTCCCCGAACTGAAAGCGCAGCAGACCCTTATCGAAAAGGTTATCGAGGAGGAGGAGGCATCGTTCCTGCGCACGTTGGCAACGGGTATCAATATGCTTGAGACACTTTTGGAGAGTGTCGGCAGCGGTCGTCTTTCGGGTAAGGACGCATTTGTGCTGTACGATACATACGGATTCCCGATAGATTTGACCGAACTTATAGCACGCGAACACGGCACGGAGATAGACCTCGAGGAGTTTGAAAAGGAACTTGCAGCGCAAAAGGAGCGTTCGCGCAATGCTGCTGCACAGAGCATAGACGACTGGCAGGAGATTATGTCCGTCGAGCAGAGCCGTTTCGTGGGTTACGATACGCTTGAATGCGATATGCACATAGCCCGTATGCGCAGGGTGCAGAGTAAAAACAAGACTACCTACCAACTCGTATTCGACTATACGCCTTTCTACGGCAATTCAGGAGGTCAGGCAGGCGATACGGGATATATCGAGAGCGACGGCGAGCGCATCGAGGTTATCGACACCGAAAAAGAGAACGGCCTTACGATACATATCACGACAAAACTGCCATCCGACCCTGCGGCATCGTTCCACGCCGTTGTGGACGGAGAAAAGCGTCAGAAAGCGGCCAACAACCATACGGCGACGCACCTTCTTCACGCCGCGCTGCGCAAGGTTTTGGGAACGCACGTCGAGCAGAAGGGTTCGATGGTGTCGTCTGAGGGGTTGCGTTTCGACTTCTCGCACTTCCAGAAGATGACCTCCGAGGAGTTGCGCGAGGTGGAGCGTATGGTCAATCGTCTGATAAGGGCGAACTCGCCTCTCGACGAACGACGCGATGCCACGCAGGAGGAGGCCAAAGCGGCAGGTGCCATGATGCTCTTCGGCGAGAAGTACGGCGACAAGGTTCGTATGGTACGCTTCGGCGAGTCGGTCGAGTTGTGCGGCGGTACGCATACGTCGGCTACGGGTAATATAGGTTTCTTCAAGATTGTCAGCGAAACCGCTATCTCGGCGGGTGTAAGACGTATCGAGGCCGTAACGGGCGAAAAGGCTGAAAATCTGCTCTATGCAGCACAGGATACCATTTCGGGTATTGCCGAGATTGTCGGCAATCCGCAGGTGTCGCAGGCTATACGCAAACTCGTCGAGAGCAATGAATCGTTAAGTCGTGAGGTCGAGGCTGCACGCCGTGAGCAGGTCGAGAGCTGGACGGAGAGAGTTCTGTCGAGCGCCAGGGAGAGCGACGGCATACTGAAAATCAAACTTCAGTTGCCGCGTGCAGGCGAGTTTGTCAAGGATTTGGCTTACAGTTTGCGCGCAAAACGCAGTAATCTGCTGCTTGTGGTAGGTTCTCACTACGAGGGTAAGGTATCGCTTATGGTTATGTTGGGCGATGATATCGTGTCTCGGGGCGGCGATGCCGGTGCTGCTGTGCGTGAGGCTGCCAAACTCATCGGCGGCGGTGGCGGCGGACAAAAGTTCTTCGCTACGGCAGGTGGTCGTCAGCCCGAAAACTTGCAGGCTGCCATCGAGCGTGCCGCAGAACTTGTTGAAACGCAATTAGAATTATAGTTTAAGGGCAAGGATTACAGTAGAAAAGGATTATAATAGGAAAAAATATGGCACAGAAAGTATTGCTTATGATTCTTGACGGCTGGGGCGATGGTAACCACACCGCTTCGGACGTTATTTATACGGTACACCCCAAGTATATCTCGGCTCTTACCGAGCGCTATCCTCATGCGCATCTGCGCACCGACGGCGAGAATGTCGGTCTGCCCGACGGTCAGATGGGCAACTCCGAGGTGGGACACCTTAATATAGGTGCCGGCCGCGTGGTGTATCAGGATTTGGTGAAGATTAACCGTGCTTGCGCCGACAACTCCATACTTCAGAATGCGGAGGTGAAGGCAGCATTTGAATATGCCAAAGCACACGGCTCCAAGGTGCATTTTATGGGTCTTGTCTCGGACGGAGGCGTTCACTCGTCGATTGAGCATCTGTTCAAACTGTGCGATATCGCGGAGCATTACGGTATAGAGCATACGTTTGTACACTGCTTTATGGATGGTCGCGATACCGACCCAAAGAGCGGTGCAGGCTTTATCGAGGCGCTTGAAAAGCATATTGCAGGCACGAATGTAAAGATTGGCTCGATTGTAGGCCGCTACTACGCTATGGACCGCGACAAGCGTTGGGAGAGGGTTAAGATAGCCTATGACCTGCTTACAGAGGGTAAGGGAGAGAAGGCAACGGATATGGTCGCAGCCGTCAGAAAGTCCTACGACGAGGGCGTAACCGACGAGTTTATCAAGCCGATAGTGCATACGAACTCTGACGGTGAGCCTGTGGGACTTATCTCTGCCGACGATGTGGTGATATTCTTCAACTACCGCAACGACCGTGCAAGGGAACTTACGATGGTTCTCACACAGCAGGATATGCCCGATGAGGGAATGCATACGCTGCCGTTGTACTACTGCTGTATGACGCCTTACGATGCCGCTTTCAAGGGAGTGCATATACTCTTCGACAAGGAGAATGTGGCCAATACCATAGGCGAGTATGTATCGTCGTCGGGTCTCAAGCAGTTGCGTATCGCTGAGACCGAGAAGTATGCCCATGTAACATTCTTCCTCAACGGCGGTCGTGAGGAGAAGTTCGACGGCGAGGAGCGTATATTGGTTGCATCGCCCAAGGTTGCGACATACGACCTCCAGCCCGAGATGAGCGCATACGAGGTTGCGGATAAGTTGGCGGCCGCTCTCGACGAGCAGCGCTTCGATTTCATCTGCCTCAACTTCGCCAACGGCGATATGGTGGGCCATACGGGCGTCTACGATGCTATTGTCAAAGCCGTGAAGGCAGTCGATGAGTGTGTCGAGAAGGTTGTCGAGGCAGCAAAGAGAAACGGCTATGAGGTTGTTATTATAGCCGATCACGGCAATGCCGACAATGCGGTTAATCCTGACGGAACACCCAATACGGCGCACTCGCTCAACCCTGTGCCGGTGGTAGTCGTATCGGATAGGGTAAAGAGCGTCAGAGACGGTATTCTGGCCGATGTAGCGCCTACGGTGCTGACGCTGATGGGGCTTGAGCAACCCTCCGAGATGACCGGAAAGAGCCTGGTAGAGTTGTAGTACGACAAGACTATACCATACATACTGTACAAAGAGAGCCGCCTAATGGGCGGCTCTCTCTTTGTTCGGCGTTATTGCCGTTGTTGGCTGCTTCTGCTGTCTGTTACTCCTTTATATTCGGTTCTTCGAGTCCGTAATTGTGGCGTTTGTCCTCGACCTTTAGCCATAAGCCGAAAATAAATGCCAGAACACCGAAAGATGCAAAGACAGTCATCGGCAGGGTATAACTGCCGCTCGTGAAGACCAGAATCTTACCTATGAGCAGCGGCACAAGGCACAGACCGATATTCTGAATCCAGAAGATGACACAGTAAGCCGAGCCGAGAATCTTCTCGTCGATAATCTTCGGCACCGAGGGCCACAGGGCCGCAGGCACCAACGAGAACGATACGCCAAGAATAACCACAATCGTTACCGCAAGCCACTTGTAAGGGTAGAGCGGAAGCAGATATGCGAAACTCAGGTGGCAGGCCGTCATAATAAGCGCACCGATGATAAGCATCGTTGCACCCTTGCCTTTGAAGTCGAGCAGACCGCCAAGCAGCGGCGTGAGTATCATGGCCAGAATGGGGAAGCAACTGAACAGGTGTGCGGCACTATCGGCATTAATGTTCAGCGTAATTTCGAGGAAGTTGGTCGCGTAGCGCTGGAAGGGGAAGATAGCCGAATAGTAGAGTACGCAGAGCATAGCCACAATCCAGAATACCTTGCTCGAGAAAATCTTGCCTAAATCGCTTATGTGGAACTCTTCGTCGGAACTATCCTCATGTGTAGCATCGCCGGCAACTGCGTTCTGTTTGTCGAGAGCCTTGTCCATCACCGAGAAGACGCAGTAGCAAATCAGACCGATGACGAGCAGCGCCGTGCAGAATGCAACGGGGGCAACTATCGAGTGGTTGAACCGCTCCGATATGTGTGGTGCAAGCCACATCACGGCAAATACGCCCAAACGCGCGATAGCCATCTCCAGACCCATAGCCAATGCCATCTCTTTGCCTTTGAACCACTTGGCAATAGCCTTCGATACGGTTGTTCCGGCCATCTCGCAGCCGCATCCGAATATCATAAAGCCCAATGATGCCATTTTGGCGCTTCCCGGGAGCGCTACCCACCAACTGTTGAGCCATGCGCACATCTCGGTTGTCTGGAACCAGTCGCTGATACCGATATACTTTATGACAGCACCTGCAACCATAAGCGATGCCGAGAGTATACCCGTAAAGCGTATACCCATCTTGTCGAGGATTATACCCGCAAAGATAAGGAAGAAGCAGAATACATTGAGAAAGTACTCCGATGAGGCATAGGTGCCGAACGTGCCGCTGTCCCAGCCGCGCGCACTCTCGACGAGCGACTTGAGCGGCGACATCACATCGACAAACATGTAGCCGAAGAACATCATAAGGGCTACAAGCACGAGGGCTGTCCAGCGTGCCACTGCGCTGTCATTTAATTTTTTAGCAATGATTTCCGTCATTTTTCAGTTTGTATTTAGTCGTTTATATTGTTTGTTTGCACTCTTTTCAGTGTGTTACTCCTGCTGTGCGGCGTATAACCGCAGGACGTCGTAGGCGCGGCTTATACCCAGTTCTCCCGCTTTGGAGATATCGAGACACCCTTTGCGCGTATCCTTCATAAATATCTGTATCAGACCTCGGTTATAGTAAGCCTCCGCAAAGTAGGGGTTCAGTTCTATGGCCTTCGTATAGTCGGCAAAGGCCTCAGGCAGTTGCCCCGACAGCGCCAGAAGGTTGGCACGGTTGTAATATGTAACGGCAAACTCGGGATATAACTCTGCCGCCCTGTTCAGGTCTGCTATGGCCTCGTCGTAGTTATAACTGCGCGAGACCGTGTTGAGTCTGTTCGCGGGGTCTGAGTCTATGGCAATGCGCTGGTAGGCATTGTCGATAGAGGATATGAAGTCTATCATCTCGGCCTGCGTCGCAGCACGGTTGATATAGAGGAACGGGTTCGAGGGATTCTTCTCTATGGCTGCCGTGAAGGTGGCTACGGAGCCTGTGTACTGCTTTATAAGCGACTGCGCAATACCCCGTTCAAAGAGTTGTTTCCAGGTGGCCTCTCCTTCGCGCATTTGCTCGGCGATACTCTGCTCCAACATCGCAACCGTGTCGGGGTCGAGGTCGGTGGCACTATTTGAGAGACGCAGATAGCGGTTGTCGAGCGATGCACTGAAATCGCTCGCACGCTGATGAGCATAGTAATCCACACCGCTTGTGCTGTCCGGATTCATAAAGGTAAACTTATAGAGCGGAAGCAGTGTCAATTCATCATCCTTGGACGATACGGATGCGATACGCTCGAAATTGCCTCCCGACAACTTGCTGTCAAATGACAGCAGACGGTCGAAACGCCGTGTGGTATCGGCATATATCGAGTAAGTGCTGTCGCTGAGCCGCGATTTGTATTCGGCAATTTTGCGCTCGGCTATTTCTGCATCGCGTTTGCCTCCGCGTACATCGTGCAGGGCGTAACGCAGATAACTGCGGTTGAGATAGGCTCCTGCAAAGTCGGGGTAGAGTTCTATCGCCTTGGAGTAGTCCTCCACAGCCTTCTCTATCTCGCCCAGACGTGTGTATAACAGCGCACGGTTGTAGTATACCAGCACATTGCCCGGCGAGTAGTATGCCACTTTGTTGTAATCCTCAAGCGCGCGGTTGTAGTCTCCGATTTGTGAGCGCAGAATGGCGCGGTTGAAGTATGTAAGCGACGATGTCGAGTCGAGTTCTATCACGCGGTCGAAGTCCGCGAGCGACGCCATCGGACGGTTGGTTTCGGAGTAGACCAAGGCGCGGTTGAAGTATGAGAGCAGATAGGTCGAATCGCTCTTTATGGCCATATCGAAATCCTTTTCAGCCTCATCGTAACGCCGTTGCTGCATATATAGCGCTCCGCGACGGTTATAACTGTCGGGATTCTCACGATTGGTGCGTATGGCTGTGTCGAAGTTGTCGTATGCGCGTACCGTATCCTTCAGATAGAGGTAGCAGACGCCGCGATTGATATAGGCATCGGCCACCTTGCGCTCCTGTTTGATAAACTTGTCGAAGTCCTCGATAGCCTCGCTGAACTGCTGGTTTAGAAGACGTGTTACACCGCGACTGTAATATGGTCCCGGAAGGTCGGGACGCAACTCGATGGCCTCCTTGAAGTCTGTGAGTGCATCGTCATAGTTGCCGAGCCGTGAACGTGTTATGGCGCGATAGGTGTAGGCTGTGGTGAAGACGGGATTCTTGCGTATCGCCATTGAAAAATCCTCGTCGGCACCCAACAGGTCGTTGAGATTGTATTTGGCGATGCCGCGCAGGAAATAACCCTCGTATGCATCGCTGTCGAAGCGCAGCAGAACGTTGAGGGTTCGTATCGCCTCGTGATAGTCGTTGCGCATCATAAACTGGCGTCCCATCCAGAAGAAATACTCCTTGTTGTACTGGGCGCGTACCTGCTGTGCGCCGCCTGCAAGGAGCGCAATGCCGAAGAGTATGAGTGCAACAACCTTTTTCATCTGAATAATAACGTCTTTTATGACGTGAAAATTGCCCTATTCCTGCTCGTAGCCGAATCGTTTCAACTGACGCATATCGTTGCGCCAGTCTCCGCCGACTTTGACAAAGAGTTCCAAAAAGACCTTTTTGTCCAAAAAATGTTCAAGGTCTTCGCGCGCCTGCTGCCCTACACGCTTGAGTTTCTCGCCTCGGCGACCTATGATGATGCCCTTCTGCGAGTCGCGCGTAACATATATCGTGGCGGCTATACGGTCTATCGTCGGCTCCTCCTTGTAACTCTCTATGGCTATTTCGCAACAGTAGGGTATCTCCTTGTCGTAGTTTAGGAGTATCTTCTCGCGTATGATTTCCGATGCGAAGAAGCGCAGTGTCTTGTCCGTAAGCGTATCTTTGGGGTAGTATGGTTCGCCTTCGGGCAGCCGCTCGACGATTGCATCGAAAATGCCGCCTATGTTGAAACCCTCCTTTGCCGATGCAGGAGCAATAAGGGCTTCGGGCATCATCTCGCGCCACTTTTGTGCCAATACCTCAAGTTCGTCGGGTGTGGTGATATCTATTTTGTTTATTACGACTATTGTTGGTATCGAACTGCGGTTTATGCGTGCTATGATATCTGCCGAGCGGTCCGTCTGCTCGACGGTGTCGGTAACATACAGAATGACATCGGCATCCTTCACGGCACCATTGACGAACTTCATCATCGACTCCTGGAGTTTGTAGTTTGGCTTGAGTATGCCCGGGGTGTCGGAGTAGACTATCTGGAAGTCATCGCCATTGACGATACCCATAATACGGTGGCGTGTTGTCTGTGCCTTCGATGTTATAATCGAGAGCCTCTCGCCGACAAGGGCATTCATCAGCGTCGATTTGCCAACGTTGGGGTTGCCTATGATATTTACAAAACCTGCTTTGTGCATATATTAAAAATATCTGTTGTATAAAAATGTACCGCTGACAAAGATAAGAAAAAATCCGCACTTCGTTTTGACACTCTTGCAAATCAGGAAATAAATATCTAAATTTGCAATGTTATGCGCGTTGCGTATAACATACATACAGCAAATAACGCATTGACTTTACTTTCTTTCGAAAGAAACTTGGCGGTTTTTATGATAGAGAAAGCGGCAGAGTTAATGCTCGTATCGTTTTTCGGTGCGGGCATTCTTCACTATCTTCTCTATCGGGTATGCCAAGACCTCTTTCGTGGATAATGTAAGATTGTCCGCGCTTTTTTGTTGTTTGCGGTGGCGATTATAAACCATTAAAAACGATAATACGATGAAAAAACTAACTTATTTTTTGATGCTCTTGGCATTGGCATTTGCATCATGTTCGAAAGAAGAAGCCGGCAACGACGGCGGCGCAAAAGGCAACGGCGGCAGTGCAGTACCCGACCCCAGCGGCACTGCAACAGCTAATCTGATGATGGGAGGATGTATAGGTATGAATAGTTTTGGAAACTATCTGTACCTTAGCAAGAGCAATAATTTTTACTTTTCTTACACCTCTTCCTATGGAATAATTGATATCGGCGAAGTAAACGGTTTGGGCAATGTGCGAAATGCACCCGAATCGGGGTATTACGACGAGATTGCAGCAATAAAAGGTCACGGTTATATAGGCCGCTACCAAGTCAGTTATACAGATGGTTCTAAAATTCTTAAATATATACGTTTTTACGTTGTCGATTATATATCATCGGGTTCTTCGATAAGCGGAGTGACAATAAAGTTTCAAGACCCGTTTTATCCTGAAAACATAGATTTTTCCGACAATAATTCCACTTCAAACGCTGCATCCAACTAACAAAACCAAACAGGCAACAGAAACGGCGGCAGAGAGATACTGCCGCCGTCTATTTTTCCGTTACGCCGGTGGAGTATGAGCGCAGTTCGCGGCGCAACTCCTTCTCGCAACCTTGCAGACAGCGGTTCAGCAACTCGTGAAAGCGCGGCGAGTGGTCGTGATGCAGAGTATGACACAACTCGTGTATGATTACATAGTCGATAAGATGCTGCGGCAGTGTCATAAGATATAGCGAGAGCGATATGCTGTTTTTGGCGGAGCAGGAACCCCATTTCGACCTCGTGGCACGCACCGTAATCTTTTCATAACGGAATCCGAACTGCCGGGCCAATGCTTCGACACGCGCCGGCAGTACCTCTTTGGCCTGCCGGCGGAGATTTTCTGTCTCCTCGCGCGAAAAACGCGGCTGCACCACGCGCTTTTCGGCCATTCTATGACGTGCAGCCATAACCCACTCGACCTTTGAGTCAAGAAATCCGACCGCACGCCTCGTGGATACGTATACGGGATAGGACAGCCGCACCTCGCCTGACGGCTTTACGGAGATTGTGATACGCTTTGCGCGTAGACTTTGTGATAGGGTTATTTCGCCCAATAGCGGATGCTTCAGCGCACTTTTCATCGTCATCAGTCGCCTATGCGCTGTCTTACCGCCTCAAAGAGCATTACGGCAGCTGCTGCGGCCACGTTGAGCGATTCGATGTGTCCTATGAGTGGTATTGCCAACTGCTCGTCGCAGAGTTTGAGCAACTCTTTGGATATACCTTTGTCCTCGGCACCCATAATAAGCACGGTAGGCTTGCGCAGGTCTGCGTCGAAGAGGAGTTTGCGGCTCTTTTCCGTTGCGGCTACAGCCTGAAAACCCTGCGCCTGAAGGGCTTTGACCGTGTTGCGCAGCGAACCGACACGACATACCGGTATGACATTGAGCGCCCCTGCCGAACTCTTTATGGCATCGGCATTTACGGGTGCGGCGTTTTTGAGCGGTACGATAAGCCCGTGCGCACCTGCACACTCGGCGGAGCGTGCTATACCTCCGAAGTTGCGCACATCCGTAACGCCGTCAAAGAGAACGATGAGAGGCGTCTCGTCATCCGGCACGCGGTCGAGAATATCTTCGAGGGAAACATACTCTACGGCGGCGATTTGCGCCACAACACCCTGATGATTTCCGCGTACCAGACGGTTAAGTTTCTCGACAGGTACCTCCTGGGTGCGTATATGATGACGCAGACAGAGGTCTTTCAACTCGTTGATGAGTTGTCCGTCGGCGTTGCGTCTGATGTATACGCGCTCGATTTGTTTGTGCGCCTCTATTGCTTCAGCCACGGGACGAATCCCGAAGATTAAGTTTTCAGCCATATATTTTTCTTGTTAATTGTCTTTATAAGGTGTTGCGCTTTGTCGGTTTTGGCGATTTATGCGATTTATGCGTTCTCGGTTATCTCCAACTCGTATGAGGCCTTCTCCCACTCGTGCATCTGCTTGTCGTACTGCTTTTTGAGGGCGTCGTATGCAGCATAGTCGTCGGCGCTGTACTCCGTCGCGGCAGCAAATTTCGCATCCATAGCAGCAATCTCCCTCTCTATGCGCTCGAGGTCGGCCTCTATCTCCTCGACCCTGCGGCGCAGTTTGCGTACAGCCTTCTCCTGCTCTTTTTTCTGCTCGTATGAGAGCTTGCCGGCCGACGCTTCGCGCTCTGCGGGGATGGCGTTCGGTGCGGAGGTCTCTTTGCGCTCCACGTCGCGCAGCGACTCTAATTTGCGCTTCTCCAAAAAGTAGTATATGCCGCCCAGATACTCTCTCACGCTGCCGTCGCGGAACTCGTATACCTTGTCCACGAGACCGTCTAAAAATTCGCGGTCGTGCGAGACGACGACCAGCGTGCCGTCATACTTCATCAGCGCATTTTTAAGGATATCCTTCGAGCGCATATCCATGTGGTTCGTCGGCTCGTCCATCACAAGCAGGTTGTGCGGCTCGAGCATCATACGCGCCATAGCGAGACGCGACCGCTCGCCGCCCGAAAGCACCCTCACCTTCTTATCCACATCCTCACCACGAAAGAGGAAGGCACCGAGAATATCGCGCAGACGTGTGCGTATATCGCCGACGGCCACACGGTCGAGCGTATCGTATACCGTGAAGTCGCCGTTCATCAAATCATCCTGGTTTTGGGCATAGTAACCTATATTTACGTTGGCTCCGATGCGTATCGACCCCTCCGACGGCTCGAGCTGCCCGATAAGCATACGCGCGAAGGTGGTCTTACCCTCACCGTTGCGCCCGACGAGGGCTATCCTGTCGCCCTTGGTTATGGTGAACTCGGCACCGCCGAAGACACGATGACTGCCGAAGGCCTTTCCAAGTTCTTTTACCTCGGCCACGACCTGCCCCGAGCGCGGAGCCGGAGGAAATTTGATGTTCAGAGCCGCCACATCCTCCTCCTCGACCTCTATGCGCTCAAGTTTGTCGAGTTGCTTTATGCGCGACTGCACCTGGTTCGATTTGGTGGGCTTGTAACGGAATTTCTCGATAAATTCCTCGCTCTTTTCAATCATCCGCTGCTGGTTTTGATATGCGGCCATCTGCTGCGCGCGACGTTCGGCGCGCGCCACGACGAATTTGGAGTAGGGCAGACGATAGTCGTATATCTTGCCGAGCGAAATCTCTATTGTGCGTGTTGTTACATTGTCGAGGAATGCGCGGTCGTGCGATATGAGCAACACCGAGCCGTTGTAACCTTTGAGATACTCCTCGAGCCACTGAATACTCTCTATATCAAGATGATTTGTCGGCTCGTCGAGCAGCAGCACCGTCGGGCGGCGCAAAAGTAGTTTTGCAAGTTCGATACGCATACGCCAGCCGCCCGAGAACTCGCTCGTGGCACGCGAGAAGTCGCCGCGACGGAATCCGAGACCCAGAAGCGTCTTTTCTATATCGGCGTCGCGCGTCTCGCCGCCCAGTATGCGATAGTGGTCGTTGGCCTCGTTGAGACGATGCAGCAGAGAGGCATAGTCGTCGCTCTCGTAGTCGCTGCGCTCGGCGAGTTGCAGGTTGAGACTCTCGATTTCGGCCTCGAGACGCAACACCTCGGCAAAGGCGGTAGAGGTCTCCTCCAGGAGGGTTGTGGTGTCGGCCACCTTCATCTGCTGCGGGAGATAACCGACGGTGCAGTCGGCGTCGCGCGTTATGGCGCCGGATGTAGGCTGCTGCTCGCCGATGATAAGACGCAGCAGAGTGGTCTTCCCCGCGCCGTTTTTACCGACAAGACCTATGCGCTCCTTGGGATTTACAAGGAACGATATGCCGTCAAAGAGCGTCCAGCCACCGTATGATACCGATATGTTGTCTATTGAAATCATTGTGCCTCAAGCATTTCATTAATTGCCTCGCGGTAGTCAGCGGCACGGAATACCGAGCTGCCGGCAACCAGTACATCGGCCCCTGCGGCAAAGAGCGCACCTGCATTTGCAGACGATATGCCGCCGTCAACCTCTATCATTGTGTCGAGACCGGCACCGCGCACCATCTCACGCACCTTGCATACCTTGTCGATGGCTTCGGGCATAAACGCCTGCCCGCCGAATCCGGGTTCTACACTCATTATCAAGACCATATCCACCTCTGGCAGTATTCCCGCGAGGGCCGCTGCGGGCGTTTTCGGCTTTATGGATATTCCGACGCGGGCGCCTGCTCGACGTATGGCGTCGATGCACTCGCGCGGGTTGTCAACGGCCTCGAGGTGGAACGTAACCATATCGGCGCCCGCCTCGACGAACCGCGCAGCATATTTTTGCGGATTGACAATCATCAGATGCACATCCATAAAGAGGTCTGAAGCCTTTTTCACGGCGCTGAATACGGGGAACCCGAAAGATATGTTGGGTACGAATACCCCGTCCATAACATCTATGTGGAGCCACTCGGCGCGCGTGTCGGCTATTGCGCGGAGTTCGCTGTGGAGGTTGCCGAAGTCGGCTGCGAGGAGCGATGGAGCGATGATTCTCATTTTTTTGTAAAATTTTATGCAAATATACTCTTTTTCGATAAAAGAGATAAGCATAAAACGCATAAGGGTATATAAAGATATTGCGAGCGCGTATAAAACACCAACGGCCTGCCGTTAAGCAAGCCGTCGATGCGATTAATTATTGCGGTTGTACGCTATTCAGTGTAGGTGAAAGTCAAGTCTACATTATCGTTTCTCCATATGCCCGAAGTGTTTCCTGCAACAAACAGAACCGCGAAATAACCCGAGCATTCGCTGAATTCGAACGTAACGGTGCCGGATGTACTTGTAATTGTTTGAACGCTTGTTCCGGACATTTGGGTAAAGGTCGAATTATCTGCTGAATATAGCAGATAGATCTTTGTATTGCCGTTGCCGCTTCCACTATCGATTGAACATTCAATCTTTGATACTTTAGAGATGGGAGTCGTGTTGGCAAATGCCGATGCAGTCGTGCTTGTCGTTACAGGCGATACGGCATACTTCGGATATGAACTTAAGTTGCAATTTGAACGGTTGGTGTTGTTGTTG
>JAFLRT010000040.1 GCA_022511295.1 Alistipes sp.
ATGCGTTCCGATAGCGTTTATCGGGAAAGCCGCTTTTGTCAACAAATGCGTCGGTGTGATATTATACCAGCCGACTGATTTCTCTCGCGGTAGAAATACGGTTCAAAAATATGCTTAAAAATGGGGAATTCCAAATAGCAACCGGAAAGCGGGCAAAAATTAAACGCATTGATATTCAATGCGTTTGTGATAATTGCTTATAATTGGTTATAGTCGTTTAGAGCCTCTTACTTGCCAATACAGAACTTGGAGAATATATTTTGAAGGATATCGTCGGAGGTTACTTCGCCAGTGATTTCGCCAAGAGCATTCAACACCTCCCGCAACTCCTCACTCAACAACTCATTCGACAAACCGCATCGCAAGGCATCTAAAGACCTTTCCAACGCCGTCGCAGACCTCAACAGCGCATCACAATGTCTCGCATTCGACACCACCGTCTCGCCCGCATAAACCATACGCGTATCGACAGCAGACCTTATACGATATATCAACTCATCCACACCTTCACCGCTCTTCGCCGATATATACAGCGTCCCGTCATCACCATCACGCGCATCATCCGGCAACAAATCAGCCTTATTCACCACCTCTACAAGCATCTGGTCATCCGACACATCTACCCTCTCGCGGCTATCTTCGCCTTCGCTCATCGAGATAATGATATTTGCATCGGCAACAGCCTTGCGCGTGCGCTCTATACCCATACGCTCAATCTCATCATCCGTCGCCCGCAGGCCGGCCGTATCTATAAACCTGAAGCGCACGCCATCAATATCGCAGCACGCCTCGACAGTATCGCGCGTTGTACCTGCCACATCCGAGGTAATGGCTCTCTCATCTCCCACAAGCCTGTTAAGCAGCGTACTCTTACCGACATTGGGTCGTCCGACGATAGCCACTGCAACCCCCTCCTTAATGGCATTGCCCGTACTGAACGAACCTACAAGGCCTCTC
Source organism: Alistipes sp. (assembly GCA_022511295.1). Taxonomy (GTDB): domain Bacteria; phylum Bacteroidota; class Bacteroidia; order Bacteroidales; family Rikenellaceae; genus Alistipes. Next base: position 958 of record JAFLRT010000040.1, read on the forward strand.
ACCTTATCGAGCAGTCTCTCTATCATCGACGTCAGTTCGCGACGGTCGGCAAACTCCACATCCTCCTCCGAGAAGTCGAGTTCCAACTCCAGCAGCGAGGACGCATCGAGCAGTTGCGTGCGCAGGGCTTGCAGCGAGGCTGAATATCCGCCATTCATCTGTGTCGAGGCGAGAGCATGTGCAGCCTTTGAGTCGGAGGCAATCATATCGGCCACCGCCTCGGCCTGCGATAAATCCATTTTACCTGCCAGATAGGCTCTTATCGTGAACTCACCGGGTGAGGCCATACGCGCACCGCAACCGAGCAGCAGGCGCAGCACCTCGCTGACGATATATCGTGAACCGTGAACCGATATCTCGACCGAATCCTCGCCCGTATATGAGTGAGGAGCGCGGAAAACCGACACCAACGCATCATCCACTACCCTGTCGCCATCCACGATACATCCATGACGGACGGTTCCAGGTGCGGAGTCGGCAAGGCGCATACGACCGCGAAATATGCGGTCGCAACACTCTACGCTACCCTCTCCGCTGACACGTACAACGGATATGGCACCGCCTGTGGCCGTTGCAGGGGCTGCAATTATATCGTGGTTGTCAATCATTATCCCTCTTGCGTATGTTTTTGCAAGGCCTGACGCCTTTTATTTAATTAAAGTTCGATACCTTTTTTAATTTAAGGTTCAAAGCCTTTTTATTTAATTATCTTCAATTTCTGACCTATGCTTAAACGGTCGCTGCGAAGGTTGTTCCACTTTTTAAGTTGGGCTACCGTTACGCGGTTGCGACCGGCTATTCCGCTCAACGTATCACCCTTTTTGACAGTATAGGTGATTGTATTATTGATATTACGCTCTATCTGCTCGAGTCGTTTTTTCTCGATATTGGCAGGGTTGATATACTCCTTCAGATAGAGAGAATCCTTACTCATTATCTCGTCCTCATGCTCTATATATGTTGTACACATCTCGCGCGGCAGCACAAGCGTATACTCTTTTATCGTAGCAGGGATAATATTCTCCTTATACTGCGGATTAAGGCTGCGCAGAACATCAAGCGGCACATCGATGGTGGACGACACCTGCTCGAGGTGCATTATACGATTGACGGAGACGGTATCGACAGCCAACGGTATAGGTGACGGCCCTACCTTGATATTGTGCTTGTCATAATATGAGTAGGCGTACAACGCGCCTATAAATGCAGGTACATAACCGCGTGTTTCGGCAGGCAGATACTCGTATATATCCCAGAAACTCTTTTTGCCGTCGCCGCCGACACGCGCCATAGCCTTGTTTACATTACCCGGACCGCAATTATATGCCGCCAGCACGAGGAACCAGTCTTCATATATGTTATAGAGGTCTCTCATATAACGGCAGGCAGCGTCGGTCGAGGCTATGGGGTCGCGCCGCTCATCGACAAGCGAGTTCACCTCCAGACCGTACCCCTTTCCCGTCCTGGCCATAAACTGCCACAGACCCGAGGCACCGGCACGCGAGAGGGCTATTGGATTCATAGCCGACTCTATTATAGGCACCACACGCAGTTCGACAGGCAGCCCGTATTTCAACAGGGCATCCTCAATCATCGGGAAGTAGTATTTCGCTTTGGACAGCATCTCTCCCGTTGTTGTACGGCCACGATCCACATAGCGTTCTATGCTCTTTCTTACAACGGCATTATATGGCAGCGGCACACCCGAAGGAAGCAGACGCAGACGGTTGGCATAGAGGTTATCGAGCTGTTCGTCCGACTTTGCATCAATCTCATCATCGGGGAGTATAAACTCTCTGTAAAACTTCTCAAACGAACGCTGGTTTATACCTGTATCCCATATCGCCACAAGAGAGTCCAGCTGACGCGGTTTCAGTTCTGTGAAACTCATCTCATTCGGCTCCTCCAAGATAGTTTTATCGCTCTTTTTCCTATTTTCGACCGTTTGCACCGGTTTGGACACAGACGCAGATGCCGACGCAGACGCAGATGCAACAATTTCGTCTTGCGCAGGAGCGTATTGAATTACCGGCGTCCCGTTTGTTTCGGTTTCAGTTTGGGTTTGGGTTCGGGCTGCTCCGTTACGCCTGTTTTTGCCGAGCGATGCAGCATTGGCGTCATAGATACATATCGCCGCCGTCAAGGTCAGCAATATGAGGCATATTTTCTTCATTCCTAAAAGTTTATACTCAAGTTCATTCCGAACAGCGGGCTTGTGCGTCCAATCGACGGGGCGTAGGCATAGTCCACCATCGGCATAATATTCATCGAGAGGTCATCCGATATATCGAAGTCGCGCAGATGAGCGTCCACGTGAGCATCGACTATCTGCAAGATATACATTCCTGCCGTAAGGATTATACACAGGTCTCGGTTACGGCGGTAACTGTCGCGCAGATTCTTCAGGAACGATGCCGAATAGCGACCTCCAAACTCATCGGTAGAGCCGTTGGGATAGAGTTCCGGCTCCTTGTCATATCCCGCCCGCAGACGGTATGCCTTTTTGAAGCGCTGGTATCCGCGATTATTCCAGTCGATACAGTATATGGTTGTGGCTATGCCTCCCATAACAATAGGTACACGCCAGTAACTCTTGTTGTATATTTGACCTGCTCCCGGGCAAATCATCGAGAGAGTCGTGGCCCGCTTTATATTCGACACCTCATTGGTCGAATAGCATATGGCGGCATCGCCTATAAAGTAGAGATACGAGACTATCGCCGCACCGAGATATACCTCGCGAAGGGTATTGCTGCGAATCATCTTCGTCTGCACTCTGTTGAGTTGCTCCGTGCGGTAGAGACCCTCGTTTGTAAGTTGGTCGAACTGGCGTTTGAGCGGTTTGTAGCGATTATTCTCATAGATGAACATTCCGAGGGAGGTACCTACTGTCGAGTAGAGTATCGGCAGTTTCCAATACTGTTTGTTGTAAATCTGCCCGAACCCCGGCAGCACGGCCGAGACCCAACACACCCTCGATATACCCATAGAGTCGCTTATAAAGGGCTTACGTTCACGCTGTTTCGTCTTTTCGGGATATTCCGCCAGAAGATTGTCCAACGGTTCAACTGACGATGCAGCAAGCGAATCCCTCACGCCCTCCTCCGTGAGGTTGTCATCCTCCGGAACGACATCATCTCCGGCAAGACCCTCCCTCTCCGGCAGCGGCACCTGCCCTGCGGCAAGACTATCCGCCTTAAGAGAATCTGCCTTAATGGAATCCGTCTTTAGGGAATCCACAGCAGAGAGATGCATATCGTTCGGCTCCGCAGAGAGCGAATCGGGCGCTATGGCAAGCGAGTCGGCACCTCTACGCGAGAGAGTGTCGGCCTTGACCACAACACCACCCCTTATCACCTGCCTCTCACCACGATAGCGCTGTGCCGACACGGGCAGAGCCGCCACGACCGCCAATGCGAGAAACAATATCCTGCGGAGATATCTCATTCGTTATCAGATTTTTTTGAATTTTCCGACAAGTCTTTCTATATCCTCGTCGCCGGCAAAACCTATAATGATTTTACCGCCGCCGTTTTTCGAACGCTTTATCGCTATATCCTGCGAGAAGAGGCGTTCAAGTTGCTCCACGAGGCGCAGATATACTTCGGGATACTCCTCATCCTCCGATACGGCTTTTGGGGCAGGTTTCTGCAAATCGGCCCTTACAATCTCCTCCAACTGTCGTACCGACATATCTTTGCGGATGCACTTGCGCAGAAGCGGCAACTGCCGACGCTCCTCCGCTCCTGCAAGAGCCTTGGCGTGTCCCATAGATATAACACCCTCCTTGAGCGCGAGTTGCACCTCTGCGGGCAGTTTCAGCAGCCTCATATAGTTCGATACCGTAGAGCGTTTCATACCCACCTTTCCGGAGAGCGCATCCTGCGTGAGACCACACTCCTCGACAAGACGCTGCAAACCCAATGCAATCTCTATGGCATTCAAATCCTCACGCTGCACATTCTCGACAAGGGCCATTGCGTGCAGGTCCGCATCCTCAACGTCGCGCACATAGGCAGGCAGAGTCTCAAGACCGGCAATCTGCGATGCCCTCCAGCGACGCTCGCCGCTGATAAGCATATACTTGCCATCGCCATTGCGACGCACCGTAACGGGCTGTATGACACCCAGAGTGCGAAGCGAATCGGCAAGTTCCGCGAGAGCCTCTTCGTCGAACTCACGGCGGGGCTGCAACGGGTTTGGCTCTATATCGGCGACGGCTATCTCTGTCATTTCAGACATCGGTTTGGTTTTGACATCTATCGGCTCCGAGCCGAATATAGCGTCCAAACCACGTCCCAATCCTTTCTGTTTCATATCTCTATCTCTATTTATTATTCGTTTTGCGATTGCGCTTCAGAAACTCCTTTGCCAGTGCCAGGTAGTTTGCCGCACCTACTGCCGAAGCGTCGTAAAGCATTATGGGCTTACCGTGCGAGGGAGCCTCTCCGAGACGTATGTTGCGCTGTATGACCGTTTCGAATGCCAAAGGGCCGAAATGCTCGCGCACCTCACCCACCACCTGATTATTGAGACGGTTGCGCATATACATCGTCAGCACGAAACCCTCGATATCAAGCGACGGATTGAGTCCGTTTTTTATCTTGCGCACGGTGCTGAGCAGTTTGCTGAGACCCTCAAGAGCCAGATACTCGCACTGCACAGGTATAAGCACCGAGTCCGCCGCCGTAAGGATATTTACCGTCGTATATCCGAGCGAAGGCGAGCAGTCGATAAATATATAGTCATATTTGTCCCGTATGCCGTCTATAACGCTCTTTATCACATGGTGTGCATTCTCCATTGCCGGCAGTTCGGTATCAGCGGCAACGAGGTCTATACTCGACGGCAGCAGCCAGAGGTTCTTCACGTCGGGACTTTTGACTATCACCTCCTCGGCGCGTGCTGCGCCTGTAATGCACTCGTATATGCCGTTCATATTGATATCGAATCCCAGGCCCGAGGTTGCATTAGCCTGCGGGTCGGCATCGACAAGCAGCACCTTCTTTCCGAGCAGGGCAACGGAAGCCGAGAGATTTATCGCGGTGGTCGTTTTACCTACGCCGCCTTTCTGATTGGCCAGAGCCACAACTTTCGCCATAACAATTTTCTTTTCTGACACAGTTATAATCGGGCAAATTTAATAAAATTATATTGAATAACGCAATTATCGCGAAATTTGCATACCTTTGAGGCAGATAAATGCCAAAAGCATTATGAACGTACAAAAGCAGGAGATATCAGACGAGCAGAGAATGCAGGACGGGCGACAAGAGGTACAAGACGTGCATACGGAGAACGTTATGGAGCGCGTTACGGAGAACTACGCTTCGACACGACTTCAGCGCTGGCGTATCTTCCCCAATGTGCTGGACTTTATCTTTATGCTTATCTGGTTCTCGCTCTCGCAGCTCTTTGCCGTTATGATTTGCGGAGCCTTCGGACTGACGCTCTACGACCCCTCGCAGCTGACAGGTATGGAGGAGCCTGAAATACTGCTCTCGGTTCAGCAATACACCGCCAAATCGGTAGGCATAATATACTCTGCATCTATGCTGCTGGCTATCGGCGGCATACTCGTCTATCGCCGTCTGCGCGGCTGTCGCACACGTGCGGCACGCTTCTCGATTGCAGGTTTCAAGCCGGCACTTATTCTTGGCGGTTTTATCTGGATGCTCGCGGCGGAGGTTGTCATCGAGCCGTTGCTGCTGCTTATGCCCGACGTTCCCGACACTATCGGACGAGGTTCATTTGCCATAATAACCACTGTGATGATTGCTCCGCTTATGGAGGAGTTCCTGTGTCGCGGTATCGTTCTGGAGTCCCTGCGCGCAAAGTACGGCGTTATAATGGCATGGATAGCCTCCTCGCTCTTCTTCGCCTTGATACACGGACACGTAACAGCCGGTGTCAATGCACTGGTTATAGGTTCGATAATAGGCTATATCTACTTGCGTTCGAACTCGCTTTTCGGTGCTGTCATACTCCACGCAATGAACAATATGCTGGCCATAGCCACCATCTCGCTCGGGATGGGCGACACGACCCTTTCACAACTCATCCCCGACAACTACTACCGCATAACCTATCTTGTTGCTGTCGCAATATGCACGGCGGGTGCGGTGATTCTTGCAATAAACCTGCGCAAGTTAAGACGCAAAGAGCTGGAGAAAGCGAAAAATCACGCTGTGCAAATGCAATAAACAGCCACCCTGCAACGTTTTGCGCATAACAACCGTCTTCACTGCGGCAAAAAGAGGAGCGAAACGCCCTTATTGCCGTTAAGGCGAGTTAATGTTTGTATATAATCGGCAAAATCATTATATTTGCCTTCCGTAACTATGTGTTCGCAAACGAAAATATCGAGCCTGCTTCTTATCGCAGCACTGATGTGCGCCTGCGGCGATATGCCCGAGCGCAATATGGACCCCTACACCCTTGCGCGTGTCGGCAACAAAGACCTGCACAAATCCGATGTAGAGAAGGTCGTACCGCCTGAACTGAAAGGCGCCGACAGCACGGAATTTGTACAGAAATATATCAACCAGTGGATAATAAAGCAGCTGAAGGTACGGGAGGCCGAGATAATATTCCCCACGTCGGCAGACGATATAGAAGCTCAGGTCGAGGAGTATCGCCAGTCGCTGCTCATCAAGAAAATCGAGCAATACTATTTGGACAAGGAGCCTGATAATCCGATAAGCGACAGCGATATCGAGACCTACTACAACGACCATAAAGCCGAATTTCCTCTTGAGCGCACTTTGGTAAAGGGTACGGTGGTTGCACTTCCGGAAGATTTCCGGCAGAAGAACGAACTTTTCAAGTTGATGAACTCCAAGAGCGAAGAGTCGCAGCAGGATTTCAGAGATATGTGCATCAAAAACGACTTCAGCCTCGACGAGATGAGGGAGTGGGTCGATTTCTCGGATTTTCTGGCGCTGCTGCCGACCCTGCGGCAGAACAACTACGAATCGCTTACCGAGAGCCGAAGCGTGCAGAAGATGGAGGCCGACGGCTCGCTATACTATTTCCGCATAGACGATGTACTGAAAAAAGATGAAGTAAAGCCCTTGGATATGGTTCGCGAGACGATACGGCAACTGCTGGTAATGCAACGCAATGCAGAGATAATACGCAAATACGAATCGAATATATTGCAAGAGGCGACAGAAAACGGGAATGCACTTATAAACAACGATATACAATAAAAGCAAAACGATGTCCAAAAAGAGAATATTATTATCGATTTTACTTCTCGCTGCCACATTCATAGCGGCAACGGCCCAAAAGCGTCAGGTGATGCTCGACAAGGTTGTTGCAGTTGTCGGCGGCTCGTCGATACTCCACTCGGAGGTTGTGGAGACGGCCCGCATGCTGACGGCACAGCGCCGCGAGGCAGGCTATACATCGGACCGCGACCCTATGAACGAGGCTCTCGAGGCGCTCCTTATGCAGAAGCTGCTGTACAATCAGGCTCTTATAGACTCCGTAGAGATTAACACTGGCGAGATAGCTATTCGTGTCGAGGAGCAGATAAGCGCAATGATTGAGGAGGAGGGTTCCATACCCCAACTCGAGGCGAAGCACCATATGCCGATATTCAGTCTTCGGGAGCTGCTGCGCCGCCGCTTTGAGGAGCAGGCCTACGCCGCATCCATGCAGAACGAGGTGGTGAGCAAGGTAACGGTAATTCCTGGCGAGGTGGAGCGATATTACAAGAGCCTTAACAAGGACAGTCTGCCGACGATTGCCGAGCAGTATGTCTATGCACAGATTACCAAGTACCCCAAGTCGCTTACCGAGGCAAAACAGCGCACCAAAGAGCGTCTTTTGGAGATGCGCGAGCGTATAATCACTGGCAACACCAAATTCGCCGTGATGGCTCGTATGTATTCGGTAGACGGTTCGGCCATACGCGGCGGCGAGATGGACCCGACACCCTTAAGAGGCTTTGTAAAGCCCTTTGCCGATGCGTTGGCGGAGCTGAAGCCCGGGCAGGTGTCGGAGGTTGTCGAAACCGAGTACGGATTTCATCTTATACAGATGATTGACAAGAAGGGCGACCTGTATCATTGCCGCCATATATTGCTGCGACCCACCTATACCACCGAGGAGATAGTGGAGCCTATGCGTATGCTCGACAGCGTTGCGAACCTTATACGCTGCGACTCCATCACCTTTGAAAAGGCTGCAATGGAGTTCTCGGATGATGCACACTCGAAGATGAACGGCGGTATAGTATCCAACCACGACCTTTTGGAACACTACGACGCCTTCGATGCCAAACTTACCGCGACGAAGTTTCTGAAGGAGGATTTCGGTATGGGTACGGGCAAGAGCATCGAGGACTACAATGCCATAAGCCGTCTGAATGTCGGCGAGATATCATCCGCATTCCAGAGCCAGGACCTTTTAGGCAATGTCCTCAGCAAAGTGGTAAAACTTGTCGAGGTGATACCTCCTCACCCTGCATCGCTCGAGGAGGACTATCTGCGGCTTGAGAATATGGCGCTTGCGGATAAGCAGGAGAGGGTCTTCGTCGAGTGGCTGGATAAGAAGATTGATGCCATGTACGTATATATAGACCCCGAGTTCCGCGACGGTGAGTTTGTCAATAAACATTGGGTCAAAGAGTAACACATTAACTTATTAACTTGGCTGCAACGTGCGCAAGGCTCTGTTCATACTTATCCTCTCCGGTATTGTCGGCGGTTTTGCCCTCGCCCTCGAGAATCGCAATGCCGTCTATAATCCTGCCGCCGCACCCGCACCCGAGATTGCGCTACAGGCAGTAGAGCCTGCACCGGCCAAGAAGAAGATAGACCTTGCAGCCGATGTGGTATTCCCTTATCAGATAAACAACGACTCATCAGTAATCTGCTTCGTCGGCAACTTCATAGGACACCACAACGGCGCCGTTATCGTCTGCGACAGCGCCGTGCGTTACAGCGACCAGCGGTTGGAGTGCTTCGGCAATGTGGCTATAAACAAAAACAGCACTTATATTTACGGCGACCGGGCCGATTACAACGGTCTTCTCAACGAGGCACAGGTCTACTCTCCTATTGTCAAGGTCGTAGACGGCGATGCGACGCTCTACACCTATCACTTCCGTTTCAACACCAAGCAGAATATAGGCGAGTTCTACGACGGAGGTGTCATAATCAACCGCGACAACCTGCTCGAGTCCGAGAGAGGGTACTACTATGCCGATACGCGCGAAGTTATAGGCGTGGAGAGGGTCGAGATGCGCAACGACACCTATGAGATGACGGGCGACTCGGTCATCTACAACATCGAGACCGACAATGCACGCTTCTTCACTCGCACCAATATTTGGAACGAGAAGGGCGAGTATCTCTATGCCGACCGAGGCACGTACAATAAGGATAAGGACCTCTATACCATCACTCTCAACGGCTATATTCTGACCGAAAAGAATGAGGTGTGGAGCGACAGCCTCGACTACTACCGACAAGACGGCTATGCCCTGCTGCGAAGCAATATACAGATTGACGATACCGACCATAAGACATTGGCCTTCGGCGACTGGGGCGAGTATTGGGATGAGCCCGGAGATGCAATCCTTACGCGCAAGCCCGAGATTGTGAACTACGACCCCGAACAGAGTGATTCGCTCTTTATGCGTGCCGATACCATTACCCTGCACACCCGTTCCACACTGCGCGACAAGGCTGAACGCGAGGCTGAAGCGAAAGAGAGTGCAGATGCAAACACACCTGCGGGCGCAACCGGCAATGTACCTGCACCTGCAACACCCGCAGAAAGAGATACAAGTACCGACACAACGACACCGGCAACCTCCTCCACCGATGAGGATAACGCATCCGACCCGACATCCCGCAACGCCTTAACCAATAACCGGCGCGACAGAGCCGGAAAGAGGGACATGGCAGACGGCATATCTTCGCGTGGCGATAGCGATAGCAATAACGATAGCGATAGTGATAGCAATAATAGTGATAATAACGAGCAGGATAATCAAGATTCCGATACTGAGACTATTGCTGTTGCAGACTCCATTCAGATAGAAGACAATACGCCTGACATACTACAAAGTCCTGCCGACTCATTGCAGTTAAACGGTGCAGACTCGTTGCAGATGTCGCTTCAGGACTCGATTGCGATGCTGCCAAAGGCTGAGCGCAAAGCAAAACTGCGCGAGATAGCCTTAAAAGAGCGCGAGGAAAAGAGACTCATAACAGCCGAACGGAAACGCGTAAAACAGCAGGAGTTGAAGGCTAAACTCGACTCCATAGGCGAATTGCGTCGCGAGAGACGCAACCTCCAACTCGAGCGTCAGCAGGCACGCTACAAAGAGCGCGAGGAGCGACGCAAAGCCAAGATGCTCGCACGGCTAACACGCAAGGGAATAAAGGTACAGCCGCTCGACGAGGCTGCAATGGCGTATATCGACAGCCTTGTATGGAGCGACTACCGTTACCGCGACTCCCTGCTGGACTGTCAGTTAGACTCCATAATGCTCCTGCTGCACGGTACGGATACTCTCGACATCACTGAGCCGGTCTCAATGGAGGTAGACACTCTCTACCGCCTGGTGCGCGGATATCGCAATGTACGCATATACCGCTCCGACTTCCAGGCTATATGCGACTCCACTGCATCATCGTCGCTCGACTCAGTAATACATCTGTATATCAATCCGATAATGTGGCACGAAGATAATCAGGTTACATCCGAGCAGACCGATATACACACCAAAAACAAGGCTGTAGACTTCGCAGAGTTTACCGGCAAGCCTCTTATGATATCGAAGATAGACACGCTGCACTACAATCAGGTGGCGGGCAAGACCATGTACTCCTATTTCCGCGACAACAACATATATCGCGATGACGTGGACGGAAATGCACAGACAATCTACTATATGCAGGAGGATGACTCGCCAGAGGTGCAGGGATTGATGTATATCGAGAGTGCCGATATGACATTCTATATCGAGGATAAGCAGGTTACGGGTATCACATATCGCGGCAATCCCACCTACACGCTCTATCCTATGGATAAGATACCCGAAAGCCAGCCATTGTTCCTTCAGGGATTCTCGTGGCAGGAGGAAAAACGTCCGTTGCAGGACAGCGTCTTCACACGCACGGTGCGTCCGTCGCAGCGCGAGCAGAAAGAGGCGTTGCCGAGACCCGGATTCCCTATAACGGAGCGTATGGATTCACACCGTATGATGCTTATCGAGCGTCGCCGCTGGGCCGACCGCGACGACACTCTTACCGCAGATGTTATAGAGTGGCTCGATGCCAACACCGACTGGCGCGAGCAGAATAAACGCTCGGAGGCTCAACGCAGACAACGTATGGGGCGATAGTGTTCTGTTCTGTTCTGTTCTATTCCGTTCCGTCCCGCCATTAACTACACAAGAATATAAACTGATAGAGAATATGTAGAGCGTGCCGCTGTGCGCCGCCCCTGCCCCCACCTCGGGGGCGGCGCAGCACCTCTTCGAGGTGCTTTTTGGTTCTATGCACATCATGAAGCGATGCTTTGTGTGCCATAAAAACAGAGATTAGTAGAAATTTTCTACTAATCTCTTATTTTTCGCTCTATTTGACAAATATTCAACTACCTATTTATTCGCCTAAGCGCTACTTTTGGCATCATTACCTATAAAATTATCTTAATTACCATAAAAAAGGCCGTCCAAATGGACGGCCTTTTCTCATTCCGCGCTGCAAAGCGCGCACCTCTATCCTGTTATTTGTTTGCCGCAAGGGTCTCCAAATCGGATTTGAGGCCCACAACGAGATTGTCGTAATCGCGAAGACCCGTACCACCAGGGATAAGGTGTCCGCAAATAACGTTCTCCTTGAGGTTCTCCAGCGGGTCGCTGTCCCCCTGTATTGCAGCCTCGTTAAGGACTTTGGTCGTCTCCTGGAACGATGCCGCCGAGATGAAACTCGAGGTCTGGAGTGCCGCACGGGTGATACCCTGAAGCACCTGATTCGACGTCGCGGGTACTATATCGCGCACCTCGACAGGACGTAAATCCTTGCGCTTGAGGCTCGAGTTCTCATCACGCAACTTGCGCACCGAGATTATCTGACCTGCCTGCACCGAGGTCGAGTCGCCGGCATCCGTTACAACAACCTTGTCGTACAACTCGTCATTGACATCCATAAACGTCCACTTATCCACCACCTGGTCTTCGAAGAAGCGGGTATCTCCCGGGTCCTCAATCTGAACCTTGTTCATCATCTGACGTACGATGATTTCAAAGTGCTTGTCGTTAATCTTCACGCCCTGCATACGGTAAACCTCCTGTACCTCATTGACGATGTACTCCTGCACCTTCGTAGGACCGAGTATTCGCAGGATATCGCTCGGCGTTATAGCTCCGTCCGACAGAGGCATACCTGCCTTGACATAGTCGTTCTCCTGAACTATAATCTGACGCGACAGAGGTACGAGATAGCGTTTAATCTCGCCCTGCTTCGACGTGATGACAATCTCACGGTTACCGCGCTTAATCTTACCGAATGTAACCTCACCGTCGATTTCCGACACGATTGCGGGGTTGGACGGGTTGCGTGCCTCGAAGAGTTCGGTAACACGCGGGAGACCTCCCGTGATATCACCTCCCGACTTGCCGACGGCACGAGGTATCTTGATAATGATATCGCCGGCCTTAATCTTGGCGTTGTCCTTGACAACGACGTGAGCCGATACAGGAAGGTTGTAAGACTTAACCTCCTCGCCAGCCTTGTCGACAATCTTGATGACAGGGTTCTTTGTACGGTCCTTGCTGTCGATGATGACTTTCTCCGAAAGACCTGTCTGTTCATCGCGCTCATCGCGGTATGTTACGCCTTCGATAACGCTGTCGTATACAGCCTTACCGTCGTACTCCGATATGATGACTGCATTGTAGGGGTCCCACTCGCAAATCAGGTCACCCTTGGCAATCTGCGCACCATCGTTCTTGTAGAGCGTTGCACCGTAGGGCAGGCTATGCGTATAGAGTACGATATCCGTTTTGGGATCTACGATACGGAACTCCGACTGACGGGAGATAACCAAATTCACCTCTTCGCCCTGCGAGTTCTTGCTCTTGATAGTTTTGAGTTCGTCTATCTCCAGACGACCCTCATACTTCGACACCACATTGGTCTCGACAGCCGTACCGCCTGCAACACCACCGACGTGGAATGTACGAAGCGTAAGCTGCGTACCCGGCTCACCGATGGACTGTGCCGCGATGACACCTACGACCTCACCCTTCTGCACCATGCGTGCCGTCGCGAGGTTGCGTCCGTAGCACTTTGCACATACACCTCTGCGCGCCTCGCACGTCAGCACCGAGCGAATCTCCACCGATTCGAGCGGCGATTTCTCGATTGCTTCGGCGATATCCTCGGTAATCTCCTGACCTGCTGCACATATAAGTTCGCCGGTGATAGGATGAACGATATCGTTGAGAGCCGTGCGGCCAAGTATACGGTCGTAGAGCGTCTGCACCACATCGTCATTGCGTTTGATAGCCGTTGCCGTAAGACCGCGAAGCGTACCGCAATCCTCCTCGTTGATAATGACATCCTGTGCCACATCCACCAGACGACGTGTCAGATAACCTGCGTCGGCCGTCTTAAGTGCGGTATCGGCAAGACCCTTACGCGCACCGTGAGTAGAGATAAAGTACTCAAGTACCGAAAGACCCTCCTTAAAGTTCGAGAGAATCGGGTTCTCGATAACCTGCTGACCGCCCTCGACACCCGACTTCTGCGGTTTGGCCATAAGACCACGCATACCTGACAACTGACGAATCTGCTCTTTCGAACCTCGGGCGCCAGAGTCAAGCATCATATATACAGGGTTGAAACCGTCCTGGTCATTAACCAGCGTATCTATAACGACCTTCGTCAGTTTGGAGTTGATGTTGGTCCATACGTCGATAATCTGGTTATAACGCTCGTTGTTGGTTATAAGACCCATGTTGTAGTCCTCCATAATGGCGTCTGCACGGTCATAACCCTCCTGTACGAGTTTCTGTTTCTCCTCGGGTACGATAACCGCATCGAGGTTGAACGACAGACCGCCCTGGAATGCCATACGGTAACCCATATCTTTGATATCGTCGAGGA
>JAFLRT010000041.1 GCA_022511295.1 Alistipes sp.
GCAACCAGCGTCGAAGAACCACTGACCTGCATTAGGAGTCCAGTCCCACTGGAACAGACGCCAGTTATAAAGTGCCTCGAAATCTGCACTTACACCGCCGAAACTATGCCAAGCAGCACCGAAACGACCCTCGAGATAGTTCTTCTCGCCAAGCGAGTACTCAGCCTGTGCCTGGAAACCCGACAGCACACGACCACCGACAGCCCATCTCGAAGCATCGGTTGCCTGATTAACCCAATCCTGTGCCGAAACGCTTGCTGCACAAAGCGCCACGACCATTGTAATAAACAATTTTTTCATAAGTCTTTTATTTTAATGATTCAGTTATTGTAATTTCCATTTGCAACTTTCCATCGCAAATATAGTATCTATTTTGTTATACAGCAAATATCGACGCAATTTTATTTTATTTCGTTTTGTAAGAGCAGCGATAACGTCCCTTTGCAAGATTCAGCAACTTGCCTTTGAGCAGATTGCGGCGCAGAGGCGACAGGCGGTCTGTAAAGACCTCGCCCTCGATATGGTCGTATTCGTGCTGTATGACACGCGCCGGAAGACCGTCAAATTCCTCGTCATGCTCCACGAAATTCTCGTCCACATAGCGCATACGTATCTTCAGCGGACGACGCACATTCTCGTGCAGACCCGGAAGCGACAGACAACCCTCATTAAACAGTCCCGTATCGGCACTGCGCTCATAAATCTCGGCATTGATAAAGACCTTCTTATAGTCCGCAAGTTCGGGATTATCCTCGCCCCAGGGCGTACAATCGACGATAAAAAGGCGAATATTCTTGCCTATCTGCGGCGCAGCAAGACCTACGCCCTCGGCATCGGTCAGCGTCGCGAACATATCGTCCACAAGTTTCTTGAGGTCGGGATAATCCGCCGCAATATTCTCGGATTTCTGTCTCAATACGGGCGAACCGTAAATCACAATAGGATATATCATATCTACAAATTTGCGTTTATGCTCTCCATATAGGATTGCAATATTATTGTTGCTGAAATCTTATCGACAAGCGCCTTGTCGCGGCGTGCCATACGACCTATACCGCTCTCAAGCATCGTCCTGTGCGCCATAACCGACGTGAAACGCTCATCGAAGAATACAACCCTCTTATCCGGCCACGCCTTGCGAAGACGACCTGCAAGCGGCTCTACAAAACGCCACGTCTCACTCGGCTCGCCATTCATTCGCAGAGGCTTGCCCAAAACGATGATATCGACCTCGTTCTCGGCGAAATATCTCTTCAAAAAGTCGTCCAAAGAGCGCGTATCGACCGTTGCCAGACCTCCCGCGATAATACGCAGAGGGTCGCTGACAGCAATTCCCGTGCGGCGTGTGCCGTAATCTATGGCTAAAATCCTGCCCACGTTGCGCCGACGGCTTTAGAGGTCGATTTTGCTGAACAACTTGCGCAACGACACTTCACCGTCCACAAGGGCGTGCAGTTCCTCTATCCTGACTCTCTGCTGCGCCATCGTATCGCGGTGGCGAACGGTAACGGTACCATCCTCGAGTGTCGTATGGTCCACCGTGATGCAGAGCGGCGTTCCGACAGCATCCTGACGGCGGTAGCGCTTGCCTATGGAGTCCTTCTCATCGTATGAGTTGAAGTCGTATTTCAGCGAATCGACAATCTTCTGCGCCACTTCGGGAAGACCGTCCTTCTTCACCAACGGCATAGCGGCCGCCTTGACAGGTGCCAGAGCCGCTGGAATACGCAGAACTGTACGCTCCTCGCCGCCCTCGAGTTTCTCCTCGCAGTAGGCTGCCGACAGCACCTGGAGTACCATACGGTCAACTCCAATCGAGGTCTCCACAACGTATGGAACATAGCTTTCGCCGGTTTCGGGGTCGAAATAACGCAATTTTCGTCCCGAAAACTTCTCGTGATTGCCCAAATCGAAGTCAGTACGCGAATGGATACCCTCAACCTCCTTGAATCCGAAGGGGAAATTGAACTCTATATCGGCCGCAGCATTGGCATAGTGAGCCAGTTTCTCGTGGTCGTGGAATCGGTAGTTGTCGTCGCCGAAGCCCAGCGCGCGGTGCCACGCCATACGCGTGTTCTTCCACTTGTTCCACCACTCCATTTCGGTTCCCGGGCGAACGAAGAACTGCATCTCCATCTGCTCGAACTCCCTCATACGGAAGATAAACTGACGTGCTACAATCTCATTGCGGAAGGCCTTGCCTATCTGCGCTATGCCGAAAGGAATCTTCATACGACCCGTTTTCTGCACATTCAGGAAGTTGACAAATATACCCTGCGCAGTCTCGGGACGCAGGTATATCGTATTGGCACCCTCTGCCGTAGAACCCATCTGCGTCGAGAACATAAGGTTGAACTGGCGTACATCGGTCCAGTTGCGCGTTCCGGATATGGGGCATACAATCTCGCAGTCGAGGATAATCTGGCGAAGTTCTGCCAAATCGTTATTGTTGAGTGCATCGGCAAAGCGGCTGTGTATCTCGTCGCGTCGCTCGGCAATCTCCTTTACGCGGGGTGAAGTTGCTCTGTACTGCTCCTCGTCAAATGCTTCACCGAAGCGTTTGCGGGCCTTTTCAACCTCTTTGCCTATCTTCTCATCCTGTTTGGCGAGCCACTCCTCGATAAGAACATCGGCACGATAACGCTTTTTGGAGTCCTTGTTGTCGATAAGCGGGTCATTGAAGGCTCCTACGTGTCCCGAAGCCTCCCACGTACGCGGGTGCATAAAGATGGCGGCATCGATACCCACGATATTGTCGTGGAGCTTGACCATCGAATCCCACCAGTAACGCTTGATGTTGTTTTTAAGTTCGACGCCGTTCTGACCGTAGTCGTAGACTGCTCCCAAACCGTCATAAATCTCGCTCGACGGAAAAATAAAGCCGTACTCCTTGCAATGAGCCACCAACTTTTTGAAAAGTTCCTCCTGAGTCATAAATATATCTGTTTTTTTGATTTTATCTCTTTTTCACCGGTCGTACCCACCGATACGAAACGATGTGCTATGCACCTTTACGCGCACTCTCCTCCCCGGGAAAGAGAGCCTGCATAAAGGTATCGGTTGCTCCCTGGTGTTCGAGCGTATACTCTTTGGACGCGCTGCTGACCCTGCCCAGATACTCTTCATCGTCTCGCAGCGGAGCGAACCAGTTTGAGAGTTCTTCAGCACCGGCAACCGATACGGCTGCACCTAATGCTATAAGGTCGCGCGCCTCCTTGAATTTCATATAATTGGGACCGAATGCTATTGGCAGACCGAAAGTAGCAGCCTCAAGCGTATTGTGTATGCCGGCTCCGAAACCGCCGCCGATATATGCCCACGAGGCGTAACCGTATGCCGACGACAATATCCCGACCGTATCGAGCAGAAGCACCTGCACATTGTCGAAATCATTCTCAGCAGTGCAGCAGGTATATCGCACTGCCCCTCCCTCTACACGCTCCATAAAGCGTCTTATACGCTCGTCATTCATCTCATGCGGCGCAATGACAAACCTAACCGACGGATTGGCATTTATGAGCGGCAGAAGAATCTCCTCGTCCGGCTCCCACGTTGAGCCTGCAATAAACATGCGGTTATCTGCGCGGAACCGCTCTATAACATCTATACGCTGAGCATTGCGCGCTATCTGCGCCACACGGTCAAAGCGCGTATCGCCGGCGACAACCACATTGTTGAAACCGATATCCGAGAGTGCTGTTTTCGACTCTTCGTTCTGCACGAAGATTGTCTCAAAACTGCGCAGCGCTTCACGCCACAGCCATCCGTATGATTGAAAAAAGACCGAATTGCGGCGGAAAATCGACGAAACGATATAGGTTCGTATAGAGCGTCGGCGCAACTCGGTAAGCATATTTATCCAGTACTCGTATTTGATGAAGACCGCCACCTCGGGGTGAACTATATCCAAAAAGCGGCGTACATTCGACGGGGTGTCGGCAGGCAGATAGAAGATATAGTCTGCTCCGTCATAGTTTTTGCGTATCTCATATCCTGACGGCGAGAAGAATGTAAGCAGAATCTTGTATTCCGGATGCTCCTCCCTCACCCGTTCAATAATCGGGCGGCCCTGCTCGAACTCGCCAAGCGACGCAACGTGGAACCAGATGATGCGTTCATCCTCTCCGACGGCTGCCGCCATACGTTTGAAAAGGTCTTTGCGTCCTTCATGCCACAACCGTGCCTTGGGGTACCACAAAGCGGCAATACGGATGCACATGGTGTATATAGAGATACATATATTATAGAGCCACATCTCGATAGTAGTTTATCAACTGCTTTTTAAGTCGTGCAAAGGTAGTACAATTTGTATAAAAATGCAACAGCATTACCAATGACTTTCAACAGCATCTTCGATATAGCGGACATCAAGACGTCCGTCCGGCCATACATCTACCGCCGCAAGGTCTATACGGCACTCATAATCAATATGATGAATAGCCATATATATCGCTGCGGAGCGTTGCAGCGACCTGCACTTCGTCGGCGTAAGAGCCGCCTCGGGAGGCATCAGACCCGTTATGGAGCGCGTTTTGACCTCGACAAAGCAGAGACAGCCCTTGTGCTTGGCAATTATATCCGTCTCATAACGGCCGCTTCGCCAGTTCCGCTCGACAATTATCGCGCCCCTCGCACGCAGGTACTCGACTACCGCATTTTCACCTGCTATGCCCGTTTCTGCCTTTGTCCACATAATATACTATTATTCAAATATTTACAATTTAACGACTCTGCGTATGCGTTAAAATAATCGGGTTTTATGCCAAAAATAGGAAAAAAGTGTTATTTTTGCACAGAAAACTGTTGGAAAAGTCTAAATACGGAATACAACCAACACAAATAAATGTTTAACTTAAATTTAGAAAGTTATGTCAGAAATTCAGGACAAAGTAACCAAGATTATCGTTGATAAACTTGGAGTTAATGAGTCAGAAGTTACTCCCGAAGCAAGTTTCACCGGCCACCTCGGAGCGGACTCGCTCGACACCGTAGAGCTGATTATGGAGTTCGAAAAAGAGTTCGGTATTCAGATTCCCGACGAGGCAGCAGAGCAGATTAAGACCGTCGGCGAGGCTGTCGCATACATCGAAGGACACAAGAACTAATTTATATACCGCTTAAACAATACCTTACAACAGGCAGGCTTATGGGAAACAGACGCGTGGTAGTTACCGGCATCGGAACAATCAACCCTCTCGGGAACGACGTAAATGAGTATTTCGCCAACCTTGAGGCAGGTGTATCGGCCGCGAAACCTATCACGCATTTCAATCCCGAAAAGTTTAAGACACGCTTCGCCTGCGAAATCCGCAACTACGACCGCGAACGCTATTTCGACCGCAAAGAGGCTCGCAAATACGACCTCTTTACTCAATATGCGCTCATAGCCGCAGACCAGGCAGTCAAAGACTGCGGTGTGGATTTCAACCTGTGCGACAACTCCCGCGTGGGAGTGATTTGGAGTACGGGTATCGGAGGTATTACTTCGTTCTTCGAAGAGGTTACGGACTACACCGCAGGCGACGGTACGCCTCGGTTTAGTCCGTTTTTTGTGGCCAGAATCATACCCGACCTCGCAGCAGGCCACATATCTATCAAATATGGGCTTAAAGGACCAAACTTCTGCGTATCATCCGCCTGCGCATCTTCCAATCACGGCATTATAAGCGCCGTAGACCAGATACGCGCCGGACGGGCGGATATGATTGTTGCAGGAGGCTCGGAAGCACCCATAAACATCCCAAGCATCGGAGGATTCAACTCGATGCAGGCACTATCCACACGCAATGACGACCCCGAACATGCTTCAAGACCTTTCGATGCTGCACGCGACGGCTTCGTGATGGGTGAAGGTGCCGCTGCACTCATACTCGAGGAGTATGAACA
Source organism: Alistipes sp. (assembly GCA_022511295.1). GTDB lineage: Bacteria > Bacteroidota > Bacteroidia > Bacteroidales > Rikenellaceae > Alistipes. The sequence continues at coordinate 5,887 of JAFLRT010000041.1, forward strand.
TGCACTTGCTCGCAATGCAAAAATATATTGCGAAATCGCCGGCGGCGGAATGTCTGCCGACGCTCACCACATGACGGCTCCGGACCCCGAAGGACGCGGCGCCGTCATCTCAATGCAAAATGCCCTGGCGGATGCAGGCGTAAAGCCCGAAGATATTGACTACATCAACGTTCACGGCACATCTACGCCGCTTGGCGATGTGGCCGAAATAAATGCGTTGCATACAGTCTTCGGCGAAAGTCTATACGGGATAAATATCTCGGCCACAAAGTCGATGACGGGACATCTTCTCGGCGCAGCGGCGGCCATAGAGGCGTTGGCCTGTATATTCGCTATGGAGAAGGGCATCGTACCGCCAACTATCAATGTCGAAAATCTCGACCCTGCAATCGACAGCAGGCTAAACCTCACGCTCGGCAAAGCGCAGAAACGCGATGTGCGCATGGCTTTGAGCAACACATTCGGGTTCGGCGGACACAACTCCACCGTCGTCTTCCGAAAACTTTAATCACAAAAACGTACCAACGTGTTCAATTTTATCAGACGCTCCTTGAAACGCAATTTCGGCGTAGACAAGGAGTATTACAGGATTATAGATAATATGTTCGGCTTCATACCGAACAATATCGAGTTATATAAAATGGCCCTGATACACAAGTCGGCGTCGCAGTCCGTAAGCGGGTATCAAATAAACAATGAACGTCTTGAGTATCTGGGTGATGCTGTGATAGAGTGCATTACTTCGGACCATCTGTACATATCATATCCCAAGTGCCATGAGGGTACGCTCACGCAGTTGCGCTCCAAAATCGTATCGCGTCAGTCGCTTAACGACTTGGCACGCAAAATAGGTCTCGACAAGTATATATTCTGTCATAGCAGCGCAGGAGGTGCGCAGAAACATATCTATGGCGATGCCTTCGAGGCTATGATGGGTGCCATCTATTTAGACCAGGGATATGACTTCGCAAACCGCCTGCTTATAAACAACCTATACAAGAAGCACATAGATTTGGACGATATAACGCATTCGGAGAACGACTACAAGAGCCGTCTTATAGAGTGGTGTCAGAAAAATCATCACAGCATCGTCTTCAAGTCGCGGCGCAGCAGCGAGTCCCGACCTTCGGCACCCGTATTTCTTACCACAGTGCTGATAGACAATATCGAGATGGGACACGGTCGGGGCGACTCAAAAAAGTGCGCCGAGCAGGAGGCTGCACGTTCAGTGTCGAATCCGTTTGATGATGACAGGTGTTCAAATCTGCTCGACAGACTCGACCGGATAGATATGCGCATCAGCGACAGCAAGGACGGAAAGGGAGGAAAGAGCGACAAGGGTAACGACAGCAGCGCCGGTGCCGGCGAAAAGATTGGTGCCGATGGAGAGACTCCGTCGCGTTCATCGCGCAGGCGCAGACGCAGACGCCGCAAGAGTGCGGCTAACGCTGCAAACAGCACAAACGGTGCAAACAGTGTCGAGAGCCATGTTGCGGAGCAGCATACGGATGAGACGACGGCAACGCCATCCGCAGAGGCAGCAGTCAGTACGGCAGAGAGCGTCGCTGAGACTCCTCGAGAGACATCTCCAGAGGAGGGTGTTCAGCAGCCCAAGCGTCGTCGCGGAAGACCGCGTAAAAGCATTGCGGCGGAAGCACCTGCTGCAAATACGGCTGCCAATGAGAGTTCCGCAGTGAATCCGGTTGAAAATACGGCAGAAAAACCCGCCGGAAGACGTCGCGGAAGACCGCGCAAAAACGTCGAAACGAATATAAAACCAGTCGCCGAGGTATCATCCGCAACCGACGCACCTGTCATACCCGATGCCGATGCGGCAGAGAGTGCCGATAAGCCTGCACGCAAACGTCGCGGAAGACCGCGCAAGACAGAGGCAGAAGGACAGACCGCAGCAGAACCGAGGGCAGAGGCGGCAGATGCGGCTAAGCCGTCTGCGACAACAGAGGCACTACAGTAACATAGCCGACCCTCAACGCGGCCGAGTATATATAGATACAATCCCGACAGCGCAGTTACATTAAGGTGCTGAACGCACGATATGAATCTGATTTCAAACAAACTTTTAACACGCGGCTCCGGCGCTCTGAACGACGCCGAGTTATTGTCGCTGCTGCTTGACGACGGCAAAACGCCGGAGGCAGCAGAGGAGATGGCCCGCAAGATATTGGAGGAGTGCAAATCGCTTGCAGGGATTGTACGCACCGACATCGCACGCCTTAGGATGGTCGAGGGCATGGGTCTTAAACGTGCCGTAAGGGTCGCAGCAGCAGCCGAAATTGGCAGGCGCATAATGGAATCCGAGGCCGAAGAGGTCCATTTCATATCCACAAGCAGCGACGTTACACGTCTGTTCCGTCCGATGTTCGGAGCAATGAAACATGAGGAGTGCTGGGCTTTATATCTCACCTCGTCAAACAAGATAATCGAACGTCAGCGTATAAGTCAGGGAGGTGTGCAGGGTACGGTCGTGGATAACAGGCTGATTACCAAACGCGCGCTCGAACTCCTGGCATCGCAGATGATACTCGTCCACAATCATCCTTCTGGTTCTCCCGAGCCAAGCGAGCAGGACAAGACGACGACAAAGCGTCTGAACGATGCGTTATCGCTATTCGATATACGTCTGCTCGACCATATAATCATAGCAGCCTCCGGCAAAGAGTTCAGTTTTCACCAGGCAGGACTGCTGTAATACTCAGACAAGGTAAACAGTAAAGTAAAAATAGACCGGACGCCTCAACCACAATCAGGCAGAGGCGTCGGATGACGTCGTGTCGCTGCCGCTCTTATGACGGCGTTTATTATGCTCGCGCTTCTTCTTTTCCTTATCACGGTCGCCGGCTGAATCGGCATCGATATAGCGCATAACTATCTGTGTAAGTTTGCCCGGGTCCACCTTGCGTTTAAGCTGACCGCGATAGGCTAACGATATATCGCCTGTCTCCTCCGATACCACGATAACTATGGCGTCCGAACTCTCACTCAGACCGAGAGCCGCACGATGGCGCGTTCCGTATGACTTCGGGACAGCACTCTGGGTTACGGGAAGGATGCACTTGGCAGCGACTATGCGATTGTTCTCGATAATGACCGCTCCGTCATGCAGCGGAGCATTTTTGAAGAAGATATTTTTCAGAAGCGATTGCGATATCTCGGCGTCGAGACGTATACCCCCCTCAATGATAAGCGTAAGCGGGTTATGACGTCCCAGCACAATCAAGGCGCCCGTGCGGGACTCCGACATATCACGGCAGGCGGCAGATACAGCCGCCATATTCAGATTCGTATGCTGGTGATGACCGAAGATGCGGGCTATAAAACCCAACTCCTTCTGTTGCAGGCCTATCACAAGCAGGAAACGGCGTATCTCGGGCTGGAAGACGATGAGCAGAGCGATAACACCCACGCTTACAATCTGTCCCAGAATACCCGACAGCAGCTCCATATTGAATGCCCGCACCACAACCCAGGCAAAATAGATGAATATAATGCCCGTAATGATATATGGCGCATTCGTACCCTTGGTCGTGCGGTAGATGCCGAACATCAGCACGGCGACCAGAAAGATATCCAAAAGGTCGGTAAACTCAAAGGGAATGAAGCCCATCGTCAGACAGCCGATAATGATTTAACATATTAAAACAGGCCGCAGCAACCACTTATCGGCAATCACGGCCTGTTTTCTCCATAAACGCTCTTGACTATTTTTTGTCCTGAGCGTACAACTCGTTCATTTTTACCAGAACATCCTCGGAGATATCGAGGGCGCTGTCTGCGTCAATCAGAGCCGATGCATTGAAGACCAGAGCATAGCGTTTGTCGGCATTGACAGTCTGCACGGAACGACGCAAATAGTCGGCCAGACGGTTCATAAAGACCATATTCTCCTCCTCGAGTGTTGCAGCCTCCTTCTGAAGCGACGACTCGAGCGCTGCAGCTCTCTTTTGAATAGACTCCTGCTCGGTTTGAGCATCACGCGAGGTGATGAGTCCACGTTCATATTTATTCTGTAGTTGTGTAAACTCATTCTGAATATTTTGCTGTTTGGTAGCCCACTCTCTCTGCTTCTTTTCGGTTTTGCTTTGCAGGGCGACACCGTCGGTTTTGAAGAAGTCGCACACCATCGAAATCGAGTCCACCTTCACATAGGCATACTGTGAAGAAACACCATTCCCGAGCGAGTCCGTTCTCACCACCTTAACATGGGGCGCAGGCTGAGTACCCTTGTTGTCATCATTTTTTTTATTGCAGGCCGTCAGCGTCAAAAGGAGCGCAGCGACCGCCAAAAGCGTTTTTCTCATATTGACATCAATCTTTTTGTTGATAAATTCACACGTCAGACCACAAAGGTAGAAAAATTTCCTTAATTTTGCACATCACAGACTCAATTTTAACACTATGTATGAATATATAAGCGGCACCGTAGCCGAAGCGACTCCGACTTACGCCGTAATAGATGCTGCCGGCGTCGGCTATATGATAAACATATCATTGCACACCTTCTCGGAGATAGAACACGCATCCGAAGCGCGTCTCTTTGTCCACTATGTGGTGCGCGAGGATGCACAGCAACTGTTCGGGTTCTCCCGACGCGAAGAGAGAGAGCTGTTCCGTATGCTGATAAGCGTATCGGGCGTGGGAGGCAACACCGCACGCATGATACTCTCCACATACTCGGTCAGCGAACTGAAGAACATCATATCGACAGGCAACGCCGTACTGCTTAAGAATGTACGCGGATTAGGTCTGAAAACGGCGCAGAAAATCATAGTCGAACTCAACGGGCGTATGCTCGACCTGGGAGCCGAGAGCCGCGAGGAGGCTTCGCAGAAGAGCGAGATACACGACGAGGCGCTTTCGGCTCTCACCATGCTCGGATTCACGAAGGCCGCATCGGAGAAGGTACTCAAACAACTGCTCAAAGAGCAGCCTGCCATAACGGTCGAGAATGCCGTGCGCGAGGCACTGAAACGGCTCTGACAACGCACTGACAACCCAAGACAATAAAAGCAGCGTGAAAATTGCGTGCATATACAATAATTTGACTACCTTTGTACGTTTGTAGGTGATGAAAAACGTGTGGTACATAGCGGTTATGGCGGTACTTCTGCTGGCAGGATGTCAGCAGAAGGAGGATTTGATGACCAAACAGCAGACATCCATCGTGCGCTATCTCGAGTCGGGACACATTCCGAGGCTCATATCCGAAGATGCCGCAAACGACAGCCTCGACGAGAATCCGCCCTACTATACCGTTCTCGGGCGGAAGGCGTATCGCTACATCGCCACGCAGTATGACGAGGGGCGCGACGAACTTATACCCATAGAACCCGGGGATATGGTCGATATCAGGTTCGATGCCTATGTATTCAACTATACGTCGCTGACAAACGTCGCCCCGTACTGGTCAAACCGCGACGAGACCATCGCAAGGCTCATAGCCACAGGAGGACATCTCGACCCGGAATACTGGAGCATGGAACCGTTAAGGTTAAAGGCCGGAAGCAATGATACGCTCTACGGCGTAAGTCAAAGTCTTGTAGGCTGCTGCGAGGGGGACGAAGTGGAGGTATATATGACCTATGATGCAGCCTACGGCAGTGCCATCGTGGGTATGGTGCCAAAAGAGTCTCCGGTTGCATGGCTGTTCACAATCGAAAAAGTTACGAGAAAATGAGAGCAATAAAAACAGTTTCAACAGCAGCGGTCGCAGTGGCGGCTATGCTCTTTGCGCTGTCTTGCGTGAAAGACCCTTCGACGCCATACAGGCAGATTGAGGCCCGCTCACTCAAAAATTGGATTGAAAAGTACCGTCCCGACCTGAAAGACAACTATCAGGAGGATGGCGGTTACTATGTGGAGGTTATTGCCGACGGCATCGCAGACAGCCTCTCGATAGCAGATATTATCGCCGACGAGGAGCCGGGCGAATGTTGGGTATCATTCGACCTCACGGGGCGCAGTCTCCAGGGCGACGTCTTCATAACGCGCAACGAGCAGACGGCGCGTATGCAAGGAACATTTACCAAATTCACGCATTACGTTCCCTATCGCCGTTACATAGGTGCCAAAAATATCTCGATGCTCGAAGGCACTTATCTGGCAATGAAGAACACTCTCAAAATCGGAGACAATGAGTTGCAGATGCGTTACGGCACCAGGGTTAGGCTCTATCTGCCATCATCGGTAACCGGAGGCAACAGCGGCATGTCAGGCGACGGAGGTTACGAAGGCTCGTTTTCGCTCGACGGAAACCGGCCCGCAATAATCGAGATGGAGATTACCGACCGCATAAATAACCCCGTAGCATACGAGGGCGACTTGGTCGATGCCTTCGGCGAGAGCAACGGAGGCGTAACGCCGATAAAGAAGGATGAGGAGACGGATAAAACATCATCGCTGCGCAGAGCAGCCATCACCCGCGCCGATAATGTCGACGAGGAGGAGGAAGACGGTCTTATGTGGCGACACGTCCGCGACACCATCCCGGGTCTTCTTGTAACAAAGAACTGGGTACCCGACCCCGAGAAGGGCTTCGACTACGCATTTACCTATATGCGCGGCAGCGAAGAGCATCCCTACCCCGCCGTAAACGAGGTTTACAGGGACAATGATGTCTATAAGAGCCTCAACGACCTTGACAAACGCATTAACGAGGTGCTGTTGGAGCGCTTCGGCAAGGGCGGCAGCGGCGGTAAGGAGATAGGCGAAGATGGTACGGCCAAGATATGGTATATCGGGCGATTCCTCGACGGCTTTATCTTCGACACCAACATCGCCGAGGTGCGCAGCCTTATCTACGGGGCATCCGAGGCGTCGGGCAAAGCATTGAGTTACAAGCCCGAAAGCGACAAGGGCAGTAACATAACCGCGTGGTACTACACCATACCCGAGTTACGGTACGGAGAGTGGGCGACATTTATCACCACCTCGACCTTCGCCTACGGCGCAAGCGGCGTATCCGGCACGACAGACACCTCGTCAAGCAGTTCGTCATACGCCTTTATGCCTATGTATAATATGTATAACAATATGTACGGCAGTTCGATGTACGACTACTATTCGTACAGTTACTACAACTACAATATGCTCAACTACTACAACTCCTTCGCGACCGATACTACCACCACCACGACAATATCGACCGAGGTGCAGGCTTTCACGCCGCTCATATTCCATATCTTTATCGAAGAGGAGTAATGTATATCGCAAAACGGCATGCGCAGCGGCATTAAACAGCCGCTGCGCATATTTTTTTGCAAAAATGCACGCCAAATTTTGTTGATTAAAAAAAAAGCATTAATTTAGTAGTGTTCAAAACAGAGATTGTTTTAACAGAAAGTAAGTAGAACTACTAAATAGCGAGAACTATGATTATTACATTCAACGAGTTGCGCAGAATCAAGGACAGACTTCCGAGCGGAAGCTCACAGCGCATAGCAGATGAACTGGGTATCGACGTGGAGACCGTCCGCAACTATTTCGGCGGCAAACATTTTGACGCCAAAGAGGGCGCCGGCGTACACTTCGAGCAGGGTCCTGACGGTGGTGTCGTAACGCTTGACGATACGGCTATTTTCGATGCGGCAATGCGCATTCTCAACGAAAAATAGTTCAGTTGCTGTCAATGGCTGAAAAGAAGGCTTCAGACGGTCGGACAATGATATTTTGTCCGACCGTCTGTGCAAAAAACAGGTCTCAACATATTATTAACTGACTGAATACAACGATATGGCAATGAATAAGAATACAGGATATGTATATATCCTTACAAA
>JAFLRT010000042.1 GCA_022511295.1 Alistipes sp.
GGGATATTTATCAATCGCTATGCCAAACCTCATTTGGCAGAAAAAGCGTCATGCCGTGGCCGATGCGACTGCCATTTTGTCACAGAGTGGAATCAAAAGAGCAGACTGCTGTTGCAATCTGCCCTCTGCGGGTGGAAGAAGGGATTCGAACCCTCGACCTTCGGAACCACAATCCGTCACTCTAACCAACTGAGCTACATCCACCATCTCGATTCGTACCCGAATCGGGTTGCAAATGTAATACACTTTTCGTTCAAGTCCAAATTTTAAGCACTTTTTTTCATCTGGCATCTCATAATATCGCAATCTGCAACAGATGAAAAGTATTAGATAAAATTGTCCGTCGCAAAGAAAAAGAGTATCTTTGCCTCGTATGATACGCATTGAAGATATATTGTCGATACGCAGCGACAGCGAGTTCCGCGACGCCGCCATGCGGCTGTTCCGCTTCCAGTCGCGCGAATGTGCGCCATATCGCGAGTATATATCACTTACGGGCATCGACCCCGAGAGCGTCGATTCACCCGAGGCAATACCATTTATGCCTGTCGAGGTATTCAAACTGCGCGACGTCTACTGCGGCACGACACCGCCGGAAACAATCTTCACCTCGAGCGCCACGACAGGTATGACGCCCGCGCGCCACCTTATGCAATATCTCTCCGACTACGAAAAGAGTTTCACGGCGGCATTCCGCACCTTCTACGGCGATGAGGCGCAGTACGGCATCTATGCCCTGCTGCCGTCGTATCTCAATCGCAGCGGGTCGTCGTTGGTATATATGGCTGACAGGCTTATATCTCACGGCACGTCAGGCGGTTTCTACCTTGACGATTACCGTCGTCTGATAGACGATATGGAAGCCGACCCGAAGCCCAAGATTCTCCTCGGTGTAAGTTATGCGCTGTGGGATTTGGCCGAGAAATTCGCTCCGCGACTTAAAAACACAATCGTTATGGAGACAGGCGGCATGAAGGGCTACCGCGAAGAGATTCCGCGCGCGGAGTTTCACCGCATACTCTGCTCGGCATTCGGCGTTGAGCGTATACATTCAGAGTACGGTATGGCAGAACTGACCTCGCAGGCCTACTCCGACGGCAACGGCATATTCCGCGCGCCGCACTGGATGCGCATTGCGATACGCGATATCAACGACCCCTTCGAACTCCTTCCGGCAGGTGCGAGAGGCGGAGTAAATATTATGGATTTGTCAAACATCACCTCGTGTGCATTCCTCCAGACGCAGGATGCGGGTCGTGTCGCGGCGGACGGCAACTTCGTAATCGAGGGTCGCATAGACCGCAGCGAGATACGCGGATGCAACCTTCTGGTGCAGTAATCGGCATACGCCGTATGCCAAAATGTCAGTCGCCGCAGGCACTATGTCATTATCTCACTGACAAAAAACGTTTGGCACATCTATTGCCCGATACATATTCGCAAACAGCAAAAAAATCAAAACATAATAAACCAACACAACAAAAAAGTAAAACTATGAATGTAAAACCCTTGTCCGACCGCGTGCTGATATTGCCCGACGCGGCTGAAGAGAAGACCGCCGGAGGACTTATCATCCCCGACACAGCCAAAGAGAAACCCCTTGCAGGCACCGTCGTAGCCGCAGGCCCCGGAACATCGGAGGTGAAGATGGAGGTAAAGGAGGGCGACCATGTTCTCTACGGCAAGTATGCCGGCACCGAAATCCGCATCGACGGTACTGACTATCTTATTATGAAGCAGCAGGATATTCTTGCTGTCATCTAAAAAACATTAAAAACACTTGAAATTATGGCAAAAGAGATAAAATATAATGTCGAGGCCCGCGACCTTCTCAAGACGGGCGTGGACGCATTGGCTGACGCTGTAAAGGTTACGCTCGGCCCCAAAGGACGCAACGTCATCATCGACAAGAAATTCGGCGCTCCGCAGGTAACCAAGGACGGCGTAACGGTAGCCAAAGAGGTGGAACTCGAGGATGCTATCGCCAATATGGGAGCGCAGATGGTGCGCGAGGTTGCATCCAAGACCAACGACGATGCAGGAGATGGTACGACGACGGCAACGGTGCTGGCGCAGGCACTCATAGGCGTAGGTCTCAAGAACGTAACCGCAGGCGCCAATCCTATGGACCTCAAACGAGGTATGGACAAGGCTGTAACCAAGGTTGTCGAGTCGCTTCGCTCGCAGTCGCAGGAGGTTGGCAGCGATTTCGCCAAAATCGAGCAGGTGGCAACGATATCGGCCAACAACGACGGCAATATCGGCAAACTCATCGCCGAGGCAATGCAGAAGGTAAACAAAGAGGGTGTCATAACGGTCGAAGAGGCCAAAGGTACCGAGACACACGTCGATGTTGTGGAGGGTATGCAGTTCGACCGAGGTTATATATCGGCATATTTCATCACCGACCCCGAGAAGATGGAGGCGCAACTCGAAAAACCATACGTTCTTATTACCGACAAGAAGATTTCGACGATGAAGGAACTTATGGGCATACTCGAACCCGTAGCACAGAGCGGTCGTGCGCTGCTCATCATCGCGGAGGATGTAGACGGCGAGGCTCTCTCTGCACTCGTTGTGAACAAACTGCGCGGCACGCTCAAAATCGCAGCCTGCAAAGCCCCGGGCTTCGGCGACCGCCGCAAAGAGATGCTCGAGGATATCGCCGTGCTGACAGGTGCAACGGTAATCTCGACCGACAAGGGTATGAAACTCGAAGATGCAGGCGTATCGGCTTTAGGTACGGCAGACAAGATAACTCTTAACAAGGAGAATACCACCATCGTAGACGGAGCAGGCGACAAGGCTGCCATAGCAGCGCGCGTGGCACAGATTCGCGCAAGCATCGAGACATCGAAGTCGGATTACGACCGCGAGAAACTCCAGGAGCGTCTGGCGAAGTTGGCCGGCGGCGTGGCAGTACTCTATGTAGGTGCTGCGACCGAGGTCGAGATGAAGGAGAAGAAGGACCGTGTGGACGACGCTTTGGCAGCAACGCGTGCAGCCGTAGAGGAGGGTATCGTTCCTGGCGGCGGCGTGGCATATATCCGTGCGGTAGAGACCCTCGAGGGCATGAAGGGTGCCAATGACGACGAGACAACGGGTATTCAGATTGTAAAACGCGCAATCGAGGAGCCTCTGCGTCAGATTGTATCCAACGCCGGCGGCGAAGGCTCGGTGGTTGTGAACAAGGTCAAGGAGGGTAGCGGCGCTTTCGGATACAACGCTCGCGACGACCGTTACGAAGACCTTCTCAAGGCGGGTATCATCGACCCGACGAAGGTAGCGCGTGTGGCATTGGAGAACGCATCGTCAATCGCCTCGATGTTCCTCACGACGGAGTGCGTGCTGGCCGAGAAGAAGGCGACGCACCTGCGATGCCCGCTATGCCCGCAGGCGGTATGGGCGGTATGATGTAACAGCATCGCACTGCAACAAAAAAGGGACAACCTTGCGGGTTGTCCCTTTTTTGTTACTTTACTGATATAAATCGCCGGCAGATAGCCGCCTGTCCGTATTGATTAAATATGACGGCAACCTTTATCTGGCGAAATGCACTCCGTCGAGTTTCTGCCAGCGGCCGCGAGTAAAGTCGGGGAAGGCGACAGGCATATTGCCGTTCTCTATCGACGCGGCGGACAAATCACCTACACACGACCACTCCGCTGCATCGTATACATCCTGGTCGAGCGGCAGACCGTTACGCAGACAGTATATCAGACGGTAGTCCATAATAAAATCCATACCTCCGTGTCCGCCAACCTTGCGGGCTATATCCTCAATCTCGCGCAAGACAGGGTGCTTGTACTGCTCTGTAAGTCTCTCTTTCATCTCGCCGCTGACAAAAGAGTGAGCATTGAGATTCTCGTGGTCGAAGAACTCTTCGGTAAGTTGTTCCGGTTCGAAGGCATATCCCTCGACAGGGTATTTCTGCGCAAAGCCCTTCGTACCTACCACCTGATACATACGGTCGTAGGGGCGCGGCGTATATACATTGTGCTGCAACAGCACTGTCTTGCCTTTGGCAGTGCGTATGATGGTCGTAGTCTGGTCTCCGTTGGCGAACTCGCTCGTACCCATAATCTTCTCGGCAGTAGCCTTGCCTGCAAATGACTCGGTGTCCATCGACACCAGACGCTCAAGGCGGTCGCCGCGATGTATATTCAGTACCTGACAGTCCGGACCGAAGCCGTGCGTAGCGTATACATCGCCGCGATGCGTTCGGTTGAACTCCAGACGCCAGTTATTGTAATACTGCTCCCAGAAGGGGTCGAGGTTGTGTATATAGGCACCCTCGACATGCACCACCTCACCGAAAAGACCCTGCTGCGCCATATTGAGCGTCGTAAGTTCGAAGAAGTCATATATGCAGTTCTCGAGCATCATACAGTGGCGGCGAGTACGCTCCGAGGTGTCCACCAACAGCCAGCAGTCGGCAACCGACGTTGCGGCGGGAACCTCTACGGCGACATGCTTGCCATGCTCCATAGCATAGACCGACATCGGCACATGTGTCTGCCAGTCGGTTACGATATATACAAGGTCGATATCATCGCGGTCGCAAAGCGCCTTCCAACTATCCTCGCCGACATACTCCACGGCTGCCGGCCAACCCTTGGACTCGAGTATACGCTGCGATGCCTTGACACACTCCTCGCGCAGGTCGCACAGAGCCTTTATCTCGACACCCTCGATATGCGTAAAACGGTCTACGGCACTCACTCCGCGCATACCGAGACCTATAAATCCCACTCTTACCGTCGGCAGCGGCTCTGCGGCATAGCCGAGCATATCCTGCTGACCGGGTGCAGGTTTGGGTTCGTCGAAGACCACAACGCCATCACATATGCGATAACCCTTACCCTCATTAACATCGCCCTTCTGCGCACGACAACGATGAGCGCTGCCGCACGAGACAAACGCAAATGCAGCCAGCGACAACATAACAAGAAATCTCTTCATATTACAAAAACATATATTGTAAAAACCGTTATAAAAAACCGGCGGACATCAGCCGCACTTCGTATGCAAAGATATAAAATTTCACATTGCGGCACAAGGGCCGCAGAGAAAAAATCCCCTACGGCACGGGGTCATAACCGCTGCCGCCCCAGGGATGACAGCGCGACACTCTTTTAATTGTGAGCCAACTGCCGCGCAGAAGACCGTGCTTGCGCAGAGCCTCGACGGCATACTGCGAGCAGGTAGGTGTATAGCGGCACGAGGGAGGCGTGAGAGGTGAAATACAGTGGCGGTAGAGCCATAACAACCCCAGCAGCGGAGCGATGGCCACAGACCTACAGATGCTCCTCAACCGCTGCCAGAATCCTTTTGACTGCATGTTCTATAGTTTTATAATCGACAACCTCCCTGGATGAATAGACGAGTGCCAACTCCACCGAGCCGCATTTGCCGCTGTCGTGAAGCAGGCTTTTATTAAGGCGGTACGCCTCCTTTGTGCGTCGTCGCAGGAGGTTGCGTACATTGGCTCTCTTATGGTTGCGCTTGGGAACCGAGAACAGCACACGCACCGACACCTCGCTGTCAGCCTCGGCATAGACTATATATCGGAATGGATATACAAAACCTCCGCTGCCCTCTCCGAAGAGCCGCCGTATGGCTCCGAAAGAGCGCAGCCGCTCACTGTATGGAAGGCTGTAGCGGGACATAGTGCAAAAACCGGATTTTTCTCCTTTTTATCGCTTTTAATCGCCTTTTTTATCGCCTTTATCGCTTGTCGGCAGTAACACGCACCCTCGACCTCTTCGAGAGTTTGGATTGCTGCGTGCGCAAAAATTCCTCTGTCTCGGCATTGTCGGCGAGCGTTACAGGCGGTATCTCCTCACCGTTTGCCACCCTCTGACAATAGAGTTCTACTGCTTTGACTAACGACGGTGCCTCGGGCGTAGGGGCATTGATACGTACACCAAGCCCTGCCTCGAGCGCTGCACGAAGCGTACCCTGACCGAAAGTGGCTATCGGAGGCAGTTTCACACCATCGAACTTGTCTTTGATGGCCGTTACATCCCAGGGCGAGTAGAGAAGCAGCATATCGTATGAGGTTATATCCAACCCCTCGATATCGGCCGGCACCGTGCGGGCAAGTATCACGCGGTCGAAATCTATACCCAAACGCTCCAGCGCCTCGGGCATCTCCGGTTTGTGCGGTTCGCTCAGTGCAAGCAGGAACTTTTCGTCGCGATGCTTTACAACCAATTCGATAATGCCGTTGAACGAGCCGTCGGCAAAGAATATCTTGCGTTTGCGGTAGACTATATATTTCTGCAGATAGAGGGCTACCGCCTCGGTGTTGCAGATGTATTTCATTGTTTCGGGTACCGTAACGCGGGCATCCTCGCATATACGGAAAAAACTGTCAATAGTGGTGCGCGAGGTAAATATCACTGCACTGTGCGACAGAATATCGATACGCTGACTGCGGAAATCTTTGGGTGTAACTCCTACCACCTTGATGAGCGGAGTATAGTCCACCGTCAATCCATACTTGAGCGAGAGGTCGTGGAACGGCGACTTCTCGACTACGGCAGGACGTGGTTGCGAAATTAAAATCTTGCTTATTTTCAAAGTATTATCTATTTTCGTTACCTATATCTTGCTATCAATGCCACCGCCAATGTAAACGGAAAGGCTTCGGCGGTGCAAAGGTACAAAAACCAAAGTAAAATCGGAACTTTTTTACTGATAAAGAATGTAATTGTCTCTTTAATAAACACAAGCGTCAGAATACAACATTCAACGGCCAGCACCGTCGTCCACCACTCTGAATGCGAGAGGGCCGACATAAGAAAGAGTGGCGATACGGTTAATGCCGTGAGCGAGAAAAAACTCTTTTTAATGGCAAACAACTCCTCGGCGAAGTCGTGCCGGCGCGTTACGGCACACGCCCCATAGAGCAGCAGCGCCTGATAACATGCGCAGACCACAGCAGCGGCAAAGGTCAAGCCGGCAGCATAGAGTACGGTCGTCATACCGTCGCCACGCAACGCCTCGGGCAACCACCAGCCGCTATACTTCACGCCGATACATACCATAAGCAGCAGACCCGTAACCACAGAACTGTTGACGCTCTTGGGTCTGTCGCCACCGCCAAGATTCGCAGCAAGGGTTTTGTCATTTCTGCGGCGGGTGCGGTTTGTATTCCGCAGTACATCGCGACCATAGCTCACGCACAGAAGCACAAAGAGCAGTACGGCCATCAACTGAAACAGCACGCTGTCTGTAACGCTCGCGGCATTTTGCGGCACGGCAGCAGGAACCTCAAGCACCGACCCCGTACCGAACATCTCATCAGCATCTACCTCGCGCAGCAGCGGCGCGGTATTACCGACCGTCTCCAAACAGTTCTGTCGCACCGTTTCGGATGTGTATGGCCAGTCGGCTGCATATAGCGCATCCGCCGCATAGTGCGAATCGACTGCCGGAGCCGACGTCTCTGCCGGAATCACATTACTCGTCTCCATGATCATATTCCCGTTTGAGTGTTATGCGTATGGTCGTACCGTGTCCGGGTTCCGACTCCAGGACTGCTATCTTTCCGTGATGATATTCCTCGACAACGCGGCGCGAGAGCGAGAGACCAAGACCCCAACCACGTGTTTTAGTGGTAAATCCGGGTTCAAAAATACGTTTCCAGTTGTTTTTGGGTATTCCCTTGCCCGTATCCTTGACATCAATCCACACCCGCCGCTCGTCTGACCCCACAATGACATCTATCGCCCCGTGTCCCTGCAACGCATCGAGGGCATTTTTAAGGAGGTTCTCCACAACCCACTCAAAGAGAGCCGTATTGAGTTGCGCGCGAACCGGAGCGATAGCCAGACCGTTATATCCGAGCGTTACATTGCGCGGTATACGCTTACGGAAGTACATAACCGACTCTCCCACAACCTCATTTACCACAGCCGGCGCGAGCGGTGTCTCGGAACCGATTTTGGAGAAACGGTCCACAATCTTCATCAGATGAGTCAGGTCCTTGTTCATCTCCTCCACGACAGAGGGGTCTACACCGCTGCCGCGAAGATAATCCAACCATCCGAGCAGCGATGATGTAGGTGTTCCCAACTGATGTGCAGTCTCTTTGGCAAGACCAATCCACACACGGTTCTGCTCATCCTGTTTTGAGGATTTGAAAGCAATCAAAACTATAAGGAAGAAGGTAGCGATGACCGCTATCTGTATATACGGGAAGTAATATAGCGACTTGAGCAGACTCGACCGCCCGTAGTATATGATATGGTTTGAGTTCTTCCTCCACCACAGAGGAATTACAAGAGGGTCGTTCTCCGACGCCATACGGACGAGAGCGGCACGCAGACGCCTGGGGTCGGATATAACCTTTTCGGAGATACGGCACGAATCGATAACATTGAAATTCTCATCGGTTATAATGAACGGTATATTGCTGCGGTTCTTTATATTCTTTACGAGCGGGTCTTCCATATAGTCATTCGTATAGTCGTGCGAGGCCCGCTCCATTACCTGCCGCCACAACTCCACGTCGTGCCGCTCATGCTCGCGCAGACGCTTGGCCATACGACCCGTATAGAGCAGCGATGATGCACCGATACACGCTCCCACGACAAGCGCCAGCACGCGGTTGTTGGTCGATATCATCTTTCGCAGGCTTCTCATAGGTGCAACGTCCTATTTTTTCACCGTATCCTGATTCTCCAATATATCGGCATAGCGCGCAGGGTCGCGCAGCAGCTCGACAGCGGCAGCAACCTCGGGCGAGGAGAGCAGTTCGCGCTCTATGACACCCGCAGAGTAGTTCAGACGGCGCACGATACCCGACTCTATCGTATTTACGATATCGTCGCGATAGGTGCGCATATTGCTGGCCGTATCATCGTTCAGCGAGTTCTCCATCTGTTCAAGAAGCGCACCGATACGGTCGTCATAGCGGTCTGCATCGACTGCCGTGCGCAACTGACGCAGAGCGTAACGTGTGGCAGAGGTATATGGAACCTCTTTGGCAAGAACATATGCCGTAAAATCGTCATAGTCGGCATCTGTTATCGCAAAACTCCGGCTGTCTGCATTGAGATTGGGACGGCTCGCCACATAACGGTCGCAGAACTCGTCGATATACCCCATAGCATAGAGCGTAAGCGCGAAACGGCTGAAAGGCTTCTCCTCGACACGCACATCGGGCATAATGCCGCCGCCGTCGTAGACTTTGCGGCCGTTGCGGGTGCTGAACTCATTCACAAGCGAATCCGGCACCTCATGCACATTGTCATCGTGCGAAGAGTAGTCTATATTCTGTATACAGCGACCCGAAGGAATATAATACTTTGCCGTAGTCATCTTGACATAGGCGCCGTAACCTACCGGTACCGTACTCTGTACGAGACCCTTGCCAAAACTCTTGCTTCCGATAAGCACTGCGCGGTCAATATCTTGCAGCGTTCCGGCGACAATCTCCGACGAAGATGCCGTATTCCCATTCACCAGCACCACCAACGGCAACTCGGGCAGCAGCGGCTCGAACGGTGTCCGATACACCTGCTCATCCGAGGCGTTGCGGCCGCGAACCGTAACCGTCTCCGTACCCTTGGGGACAAAGAGCGACAATATCTTGATAGCCTCCGACAGAAAACCGCCTCCGTTGTTGCGGTAGTCGAGTACCAGACCCTTCAGTTCGTCTTCGGAGCGCAGTTGCTCTATGGCGGCACGCATCTCGTCGTAGCACCCCTCGGTAAAATCGGAGTGGCATATGACGCCTATGCCGTCCGCAAGCCATCCGGCATAGGTTACACCAGGCATGGATATTCTCTCACGTTTGATTTTGTGCGTTACAACCTCTCCGTCCGCCAGACGCTCAACGGTTACCTTTACATTGGTATTGGGGTCGCCCTTCAGACGGTTGCTCACCTGCTCGGTGGTAAATCCGCGCGCATCTTCGCCATTGATAGCCACAATCTTGTCTCCGGCCTTCAATCCGGCACGGTCGGCAGGCGAATCCTTGTACGGCTCAGCTATGATTACATAGTCGCCGCGCAAGCGTATCACGGCACCTATACCGCCATATTTGCCGGTCGTAATCTGTTCGAACTGCTTCATCTCCTCCTCCGACATATAGCCGGTATACGGGTCCAAACGGTCTGTCATACCTTCGGCAGCGGCAGACATAAGCACATCGGGCGATATGGGGTCTACGTATCCCACAGACAGCTCGCGCATCATATTGACTACTG
Organism: Alistipes sp.; assembly: GCA_022511295.1. Classification (GTDB taxonomy): domain Bacteria; phylum Bacteroidota; class Bacteroidia; order Bacteroidales; family Rikenellaceae; genus Alistipes. The sequence goes on from JAFLRT010000042.1 coordinate 10,221, forward strand.
TCTCAACATTGCGCACCAACTCGAAATCGTCGTTCTGCGCATATGCAGAACCGTTGGCTGCGGCAACGCCGGCAAACGTCAGCACCGCCGACACAAGCGACAATCTTCTACTCTTTTTCATTGCGTTTGGCATTCTGTATATATGTATTCAGTCTTACAGCCACGCGCACGACAATACGGCGCGAACCGTTTATCTCCACTCCGCAGCCGTCGCTCCTGACCGTTATCTTATCCTCGAAAAGCAGGCGCAGACGTTGCATAAATCCCGCAGCGCGGAATATCATCTCGCCCTGCCGCTCGCCCTTCAGCACGAAACCCGACTGCATAAAGGCGTTTATTATCCTCTCGCGGTCCGCCTCGGGGTCAGCCTCCACAAAGCGCATCGTATAGCCGACAAAGGGATGAGCAAACGACCACAACAGCACGGCAACCACAACTATGATACCGCGTTGCGTGCGAAACAGAATCGCACCTATCTCGTTCATCGTCGTTGCCTCTGCAAGACCCGCCGCGACCATAATCCATACAACCGCCACATACAATATCACAAGCGACAACAAATATTTCAACGCCCGTCGTATATACACCGCAGCACTCATATCCTCTAATTTTATACTCTTTACAACTATTTTTACAACCCTCTTTTATCTTCTTTATCCTTATTTATCTTCCCGCCGGTCTGTTATTGCTGCCCGGTCGTCATTGCGGCGATAGTATCGGCCACCTGCTTCATCAGCCACAGAGGGGTGGACGTAGCACCGCATATACCCACCGACCGAACACCACTAAACCACTCACGTTCAAGTTCCGACGGCTCCTCGACAGTACGGCTTGACGCATTGGCCTCACGGCATACCTCAAACAGCACCCGTCCGTTGCTCGACTTTTTGCCGCAGACGAAAACAACCATATCGAAACGGCGTGCAAACTCCTTAAGCGCCGTCTCACGCGACGACACGCGACGACATATAGTCTGCTCCACAGTAAGCATCTGCGGCGACGGCAGACGCGACGCCATAATATCGCGCAGCCGCTCGAAAAGCGATACGCTCTGCGTGGTCTGCGAGAGAAAGTATATCGGACGCGAGAAATCTATCAGCGATAAATCATCTTCGCCCTCGATAACCGTCGTCGGGCGTGTAACCTGCCCCGTAAGCCCCACTACCTCGGCATGACCCCTCTTACCAAGAATCACCACCTGTCCGTTGCACCCCGACATCGCCTTGTGTGCCTTCACGACCTTTCGCTGCAATGCCGCCACGACCAAGCATGTAGCATCTATAATCTCGACGCCGGCGGCCTGGGCTGCCTTGTAGGTCGAGGGCGGTTCGCCATGCGCCCTTATAAGCAGACGGCAGTCGCCAAGCGACGCTATATCCTCGTGCGACACCGTTACAAGCCCCATATTCTCCAACCGCTGAACCTCGATACGGTTGTGAACTATATCACCCAGACAGCGTACCGGCTTTCCTCCGTCCGCGAGAGCCTTCTCGGCACACGATATTGCCCCGATAACACCGAAGCAGAAACCCGAACCGCTGTCAATCTCGATATACATCGCTCACTATTTTGACTATACACACAGCACGCTATTTTGACGAAGCGACCTCGCGGAAACGCTCGCGAAACCACTCCATCTGCTCATCGACAGTCATATAACTGTTGTCAAGGACAATGGCATCCGCCGCCTGGCGCAGAGGCGAAATGGCACGCGACATATCGGCTTTGTCTCGCGATACCACATTCTGCTTTATCTCCTCGAGCGACACCTCATCGCCCTTGGCACGCAGCTCCTCGTAGCGGCGGACGGCACGCACTCCGGCATCCGCAGTCATAAATATCTTCAACTCGGCGTCGGGGAAGACCACCGTACCTATATCTCTGCCATCCATAACCACTCCCCTCTTGCGGCCCATTGCCTGCTGCATGGCCACAAGTTTCTCACGCACCTCGCGTATGGAGCTGACGGCACTCACGCAGTTACTCACCTCTATTGTGCGTATACGTCCCTCGACCAAATCGCCATTGACATATATATCGCTCGCACCGCGCGAGGGATTGAAACGGAAATCTATCGTTATATCGCCCAGCAGCCTCACCACTGCATCCTCATCGACCATGCCCGAACTTATCGCTCCGTGGTCGAGAGCATAGAGCGTAACTGCACGATACATCGCTCCCGTATCTATAAATATATATCCCAACTCGGCGGCAATGGCCTTGGCGAACGTACTCTTGCCGCATGACGAGAAACCGTCCACAGCAATAATTATCCTGCGGTTATCCTTACATTCCATTAAGTATGATTTTTATGAGGGTCGATAAAAGCGTATACACGCCGATAAGCAGAACTATAACACCCGCCACACGGTTTATGATGACCATATGGCGCGGTTTAATCTTGCGTCGGAAGATGCTCAGAAGCATGGTGAGCGACATCCACCACGCAACAGCACCTATGAAGAATCCTGCGATAACCATAATACTGCCGGCAATCGACGACTCTTCACCGCCCGAAATGGAGCCGAACATCGAGAAGAAAGCCAGCAGATAGGGGATTATCACATAGAAGAATGTGAGCGTAAACGAGAAGATGGATATAAAATCCTGTACGAGCATACTCTTGCCGGTACGGTTGCGGCGTATCTGCGACACCGGATTGTGCAAGAATATGTATACTCCCATAATCATCACCACCGTACCGCCGACAATACTCAATATATCGGTATACTGACTGATGAGCGATTCGAGCATCGAGTAACAGAAGAAGGCTATGACAGCCATACTCGTGTCGGCGCACGCCACGCCGATACCCGACACAAGACCCGAACCGCGACTGTTGCTGAGTGTGCGCTGTATAACCATAACGGCTACGGGTCCGACGGTAATGGACGAGGCCAAACCCACGACAAAGCCGCACAAAAACTGCTGTATGATTGTAAAATCAAGCACCTTTTCTATCTGTAACGGTTACTGATAAGTGTCATAAACTCCTCGCGCGTACGGGAATCCGAAAGGAAAATACCCGTAAATGCCGAGGTCGTCGTTGCAGAACCCTGCTTCTCGACGCCGCGCATCTGCATACACATATGGCTCGCCTCGATAACGACAGCCACACCCATAGGATTGAGCGCCTCCTGAATACAGTCGCGTATCTGCACCGTGAGCCGCTCCTGAACCTGCAAACGACGCGCGAAGCACTCCACAACACGCGCAATCTTCGAAAGACCCGTGATATATCCGTTGGGGATATACGCCACATGAGCCTTGCCGTAGAAGGGCAGCATATGATGCTCGCAAATTGAGAACACGTCAATGTCTTTCACTATTACCATCTTGTCGTAGTCCTCTTTGAAGATAGCGTCTGTCAGCACCTTGTGTGGGTCCATACCATAC
>JAFLRT010000043.1 GCA_022511295.1 Alistipes sp.
AACTGCGCCGAAAGCGAGGATTTGAGGTATCGTTAATCCTGCCTGTGAGCCGATGCCTGCCATACGTTGGGCGAACTCCACAAGGTAAGGCTTCGAGGCGGTGCAGTTCTGCGACAGCACATTTACAGTAGAACCGACGGCAAGCATAGCGTCTTTAGTGCCGAGTAGTTCCTGTACTCCGAATATGTTAGTCAGCTTCGCAATTGTTTGAGTGGCGCCATCTCCGAGGTCCACGAGAGCGACATTGATAATGTCGGCGGCTTCAACATATCCCTGAACACTTTCGAGAGTGTTCAGACCGAGGCGACCGGCTTCCTGTGCAAGCTCGTTCAGCTTCTCACGTGGAGTTCTGGTGTCCATGCGCTTAAATGCCTCGTTAAGTTTGTCGACATCATCAGCTGCCATTCCCGTGTATTTGCGTGTGTTGGCCAATTCTTCATCCATTTGGGCAAAAGCATTTACAGCCTTGCGCCCCGCCATGACGAGACCTGTGATAGCCGCACCGATACCGAGTATCGCCGTTTGGCAATTATTGAGCCACGAGTTCATGCGCGACCACAAAGACTTCTGCGTCGCCATAGTCGCGTTGACACGTTGAATTTCTGCTTTAACTGCTTGGATTTTGGCGACATGAGCATCCCAGGCCGCTGTGCCTCGTTGGATTCCATTCAGTTGTTGCTGCAACTGGCGAAGTGCGCGGTTCAATTCCTTTGGAGTCGCCTTGTCGAGTCGCCGGAGCACATTGTCTACATTAGATGCGGAACCACGGAGTTGGTCCATCGTTCGCTTTGTCGCATTTAACTCCCGTTGATACTTTTTCATCGAAACCTTGTCACCTGCGGCTGCGGCTGCGGCTACCTGCTTTTCAAGACGTTTAGCATCCTTTTCGAGGGCGGTCAGCATCTTCTGTGCTTGCTTGCCGTTAACCGAGATGACGACATTGGCGTTGGTTGTATAAGAGGCCATGATAGATTTTTAAAGTTAACAGATATTGCAAATATCGGCAGAAAAAGTGCCTAAAGAAAAGACAAAAATCCAAATGTTAAAAATACTTAAAACACTAAAAATATAGTACCAAAAAATTGGTACATTGATAGAATTTTATTACTTTTGTATATCGAAAAACAAACTAACAAACCAAACAAATTATGAAAAAATCTCATTCATTTATCACCGAAAAGGAAGCCATGCGTTTCATAAAGAAAATGTATGGCGAAGACGCCGAAGTAAAGCGCAGCACTTATACCGGCGACACATGCGACTTCGAGCACAACGAAGTGCCCTATACTGTTTCAGGTGAGTTGTCTTGCTTCGTCGTCAACGACGAAATCATCGTTGCCTATCACGAACCGATTTTTGCCGAGTACACATTGTATATTGATGGCCGCCAGATAGAAAAATTCGACAGCCTATTCGCCGCGCGCGAGGCATTTCAGGAAGTCATCGAGCTCAGCGAGGAGGAAAATTCACTCTGTCATGTGCAACTATATGATGAAGGCAAAGAACTCATCGAAGACGTTACAACAACAATCGATGATGAAATCGATGTTGTGCCATCCCTAACTGTTGTCGTACGCTACAAGCAAACAAAACTCGCCGCCGAAATCAAGGCTAAAATCTCCCAAAGCAACTACAGTTACCGACAGCTATCAGCGTTGACAGGTATGTCAAAGACAACCATTCAATCAATAACTAACGGCGACAACTTCACCGTCGAGAACCTCCTCCTGCTCGGTCAAGTATTAGATTTTGATGTCAAAATCTAAAGGCACACCAAACCACTCCTTAGGCTGTTAAATGTCAATTTAGCGGCCTTTTTTTTGCCCCTAAAAGACATGATTTCAGCGAGAAACATGGCAATTTTTGGGGGCAACCTTTAAACGAGTCTACGAGTTGTTAAGCGCTGAAATTTTCAACATGTTGAAAATCAGCGGATAGGGGATTTTTAAGGGGCTTTCCCCTTAAAGGTTGTCTGCCAAGACCCCCCACCGCCCTGAGCATCGCGTCACGCGCCCCCCTGCCCTCGGGCGTTATATGCACGCGCCACTATCGACACACCGCGCCACACCCACACGCACCACACGGGAACGGGCGGTAAAAGCCTGCCGTGTGCGTCAAAATTCGAGCGAGCGAGAATTAGCACACGGCAGACACCGCTGTATAGGGGAACGGCGCCAGCCGTTCCCCGTTGGCAATGGTCGGTGATGACGCTCCGGCGTGAGTCAAGGCAAAGCGAGGCCAAAGGAGCGACAGAGGTCGACTTGGAGCAGAACAGCACAGGGTGGTGTCGGCACTGTTTGAAAGATGGCGCAGCCCGAAACATGCCGACAGGCTCTTAGTCGAGCCCGCGAGACTGTGAGCCGGCCACCCCGTGCCGTGTTCCGCAGGACGCTCTGAGTCGGCCTTAGCGGTTGGCCTCGTGGCCGCAGATGAAAAGTGGAGCAGTCGCCCCGACCATTGGGGCTTGGGGTGGGCGAAAGATGGCGCGGATTCCGTCTACCAAGATGGGTGGGTGAGAAGGGCGACGTAGGCGCTGACGGACTTTCCCGCGAGTACGGGTGATTGGAGCGCGGCGTCCCGTCATTGACCGGGCCGGAAAACAAGCAGAGGGGCCGGATTGACAGCGGAGCGAAGCGACCCTGACGTCGTAGCGTGCTTCGGTGGATGGTGAGATAAGCGCAGCCGTCAAAACAGTTTGCCTTACTGCCGTTCACATCATGCCGCTGAACCGAGCCCGCGAGGTGGTTGCGGCGTATCATTAAAGCGAGGACGGACAGTTAGGCAATCTGTGTTCCGGTCCCCTCCGCGTTCGCCTCGGCGATGTTCGGGCTTGGCATGACATGGGACGCGAGCATGCGCATTGAGCCAATGAGCGGTAAAAAGTCCGTGCGCCTGATATATACGCCCTTCGGGGTGGGTAAGCAAAACGGCATCCGCGCCAACTTTCTAAGTCAACGTATGAGATGCGAGAGGTATAAAAAGATGAACGCCGCCTATCCTCTCGGACCGGCAGCGCTCGCGTGTGTACCATGAAAAAACTATACTACCTTGCATTATTCTTGTTACGGAAATCAATTGCAATGAAAATGATTATCAGAATGATAATGATGATACCGATGATCGCGACAGCTGTGCCGTCAGGCGGATTATAAAGGCGTGTTGTGGCCGATGTTTGAGTCGAGGAACGGGCCGCAGATTGCTTATAAGAGACCGTATCAGCGCGGTTGTATTCCTCGACTCGGTAACTGTTCAGCCGCTTTTGGTCAACAACACGCCCGTTAATGGCAGTAAGGCGGATGACCTCGGGCGGCGCGTCAGCGATTAATGAGGGCCGCTCGATATTGACTTTAAGGGTATCGAATCTAAAGTCAATATTAGCCATGAGCGAGTCAAGCGAGGCGAATGAGCGGTGAGTTGCAGACCGGGCGACCGAATCGACGGCGCGAGAATTGTCAACAACAGACTCCTTATTGGAGCGACAGGAACATATTGCTAACATCGGCAATATGATATAATAAATCAGAGAGCGCATAAATCCGGGTCAGTTTTGACGTTGAACGAAGGACACGCCTTTGCCGCAAACTCGTTGTGGCCATGAACGGTAACATCCGGGCCGTAGGTCGCTTTTAGTTGCTTGACGAGATTAACGAGAGCAACACGCTGAGCGTGTGTGCGCGTGTCTTTTGGCGTCTTACCGTCGGCAGCACATCCACCGATTAAACAGATACCTATAGAGTGAGCGTTGTGGCCCTGGGTGTGGGCGCCGGCCACGCCAACGGGCCTACCCGGGTGGATGGAGCCGTCGCGATAAATCACATAGTGATAGCCGATGTCCGACCACCCGTTACCTCTCACGTGCCAGTCGCGGATTTGCGCGACCGTATAATCGCGGCCCTCTGGCGTAGCCGAGCAATGGATGATAATTTTGTCAATTTTGCGCATCGTCTTTGTTTTTGTATTTATAGTGATAATCGATACCGAACAGCGAACCCGTGTATGTAAGGATTTCGCCGTATGCGATAAGGACCGAGTTGTGGATTTCACCGGGCGGCGGCATAAAGAAAGCCGCCATGAGGGTTATAGTGCCGAGTGCTACAAGCACCACGGCACTAATCAGCTGAATAGTCGCTTTATGTTTCTTGATGTTCATAGCACTCGGCAAATGTTAGATTAATAAAGCGACCCAACCGATTTGAGAGCCGACGGCAGCGCCGAGCAAGTCGGCGAACATGTCAGACCAAGAGAAGAAATTGCCCGGCTGACGGCTGTCGGCAAACTCCTTAGCCCATCCGGTGAAGAAAGCGGCGAGGAAGCCGGCGACAATCGCGGCGAGCGGTAGACCGACAGCGAGGTGAGCTACGACCGTTGCGACGATGATAGCAACGATGAGGCAAGCGACGAAGTGCAGGTAAAAATCCTGCTTGCGGAAGAAATTTAAAAAAGAGCTCATAACTGTTGTATATTAAGTTAATAAGTAGTATCTTTGTAGTGCGTTTACCCGGTAGCTGATTTCCTTCGGGCTGCAACCGCGGATGTGTATGTTTGGTGGCTTCTCCTTCGGGCTAACAATTCTGGAGTATACGAGAAGGCTTTTCCCCGCCCTTAGGCGGGCTTTCTCTTTTATGGCGGTCCCTATTTGGAGAAAGCTATTGAGAGTTGATCATGTTTGCCCGGTTTCTGACCGATGACAATCGAGAACTCGGCGAGATTGGAGACAAGATTACAGGGAGTTATTCGAGCAATGCCATGTTTTACAGGCTTGCCGAACCCGACGGCAAAACGGAGACGGACCATGCGGAACTTATTTGGGTTTTCCTCGTTCTGAACGTCATGTAGGTTGATAGTGGCCCTGCCCCAAGTAATCGTTTTCTGCCCCCAAAAATTTTCATGAATAATGACGAGAGAGTCGGGCGTGTCCGTAAAATCCTCGGCCTCGACATGCTTCTTGTTCCACGGGTTGGTAGTAAACATCAGTTTATTACCGCTGAGTTTTACCGCTTCGGCAGAGCCGTATAGATGCCACCCCTTAGACTTTGCGCAATGCTTACGCTCGCGGTCCTCGTCGGTGCGTTTTTTATGGTTATAGCGGTTACGTTTGCGGGTCCAACGGAACAGATAAGGGACATATCCCGCCTTGACGAGTTTGGCCGCGCCAAGCACGTTGACCGTTCCGTTAAGAATCTCGACAGCGACGTTAGAGATTGCAGTCTGAGCAATCTCGATAGTGCCCTCCACGTCGTCAGAGTCAAGACCTCCCTTGTCGGTGATGAGTTTTTGCAGAGCGTCTATCTTCTTGTTGATAGAAGCGACATTGAGTTTTAGCGTCGTCAGGTCGGTCACGTTTTGGGCGGTCATGACACCGGCTCTCAGAGTTGTAGCCGCTTTCAAAGCGCTTTTGTCCAACACGGCGCGGCCCGTTGACATATTATATAAAGACTGAGAGACGCTGACCTCGTTAGCATTGTCATGAGAGAAAGTAAGTCCGGCGAGCAACTGGCCCGCAAGTTTGAGACGGTCGACAAACAGCTGTATTTTGGTTAGCGTCTCGTTGTCATCGACCTCACCGATAAGGTCGGTGAGCCGTTGGAGGATGTAGCCCAGATTCTCCGGAGTGATGGCGTCCTTGGCTTGCAAGAGACGGAACTCCGAAATAAGATTGCTTAATGGAGTAGTATCAATAGCCATAATGTTGCTTCTTTTCGGCAAAATTATGGCTAAGGATACGCAAACCAAAAGACACAAATTTCAAGACGTAAAGCGTCGAGAAATGTCACGGGTGAGAGCGTTTGAGATAACGTTGGCGGCCTCTTTGCCGAGGTTGTCAGCGAAAAACTCGCGGATGTTCATAACCGAGGCAAAATGTTTGCGCGAGAACCAACGACGGCGCCGTCGGGGGTTATCGCGTCCGAGGTCGCCCTGGTTGCCGCGAGGCGTGTTTCTGCCGGTTCCGTAATCGACAAATAGCCCGTAAGCAAGGAAAGACTGCTTTAAAGTCACGGACGTGAACTTTCCGTCGGCAGTCATTCCGATAGCGACCGTCGAGCGGTAAAGGGCTCCCGTGTCGATTACACCTAACAGAGCAATTTGTTCTCGCCAAATCTTAATCATTGTCGCATTAAAAGCGAGAACATATTTGCGACGTTCTTCAAGGTTGTCTGCCATGGAGTACTATTTTGGTTACAGCCTTTAACTCGGAGAGTTGTGCGGCATATTCTTTAGCCAAAGAATACTTTATATTACTAAAAAGAACACATGGGGCCGACTCGACGAGTTTTTTGCTTTCGTTTAGGCCCTCCCCGGTTATATCTCTGATTAATCGAATTGTTGACAACTTTGTGTCTACAAAGTAAGACATCAGCCAAAGGTCGCAGTCGTCGGCGTCAGTCATACCGTCACCCCACTCGTTCCCGTCATATCGCAGGTCGGTGAATACATCGACAGCGATTTGAAAATAGGCACACGCCGCTCCGCTGAAAAAGTAGCGGTCAATCTCGGTGAACGTAATGCGCGGGTCAAGATAAATGCAATTTTCTTCGAGCCGCACTTTTTCAAGGATGAGTCGTGACATAAACTGGCGGAACAGCTCGCGCATGGTCTCCATGCACTCGGAGCGAGCATCCATATCCTCGGCGGCGTGACGCATGGCGAGGAAAACAGTTTTGACACGACGAGTGCGCGGCGTGTTGTTGAGTTCCGTGAATCCGTCGGCGATGTCGCTGACGCAGACAAAAGCGACATGGTTCTGCATGCGTGAGATTGCTTCCTCGAAGCCATCGAGCCCCGAGACGCGGCAGAACGTGAAGTTCTCGCGCTGAGCGAGAACGTTTTCACCGACCAACTGCCTAAAGAAAGCAGTCGCGTCCCATCGTCCGTTAAGAGTTGTGTTCATATAGTGTTACTTGTTGTTAATCTTGGCGTTCATTTCCTTATATTCACGGGCTTGTGCATTGAGTTCGGTCAATGCACGCCACGTGTCGAGAGCGAGGATTTGCTCCTCCTTGGTAACGTCCCCTTTAGTGAGGGCGCGTATTTGCGCGTTCATCGCCTCCTCGACGTTGGGAGAGGAAGACCCGAGCAAATTACCATCAGAGGCGACCGCAGCCGGTTGAAGAAAATCCGAGAACTTGCGGGCGAAAAAATATTTGAGCGAAGCCATCCAATAGAAAACGGCGATGCGCTCGGCAGGACTGAGAGAAATCACACCACCATAGAGTACCCCTGCGAGTTCATCGAGGAGGGAGTCATCTTGTGTATGGAGATAACCTTGATAGAGGTTGTCGGCCATGATGTATTTCTCGAAAGGAACACCTACAAAATCCGCCGGCAGCGCATTGCGACCTTTGATTTTGGCGAGCCGTACCGGATAAGACGGGACACTACCGAGCCAGTCAATGAACGGTAGCACCTCGGCGAGAGTGAGCGGCGTCAGTTCAAAAATGATTTTATCCTTTTTGAGCAGATAAGCGCCACACTCCCGACGGCCCAAGACTTTGAGATTGCTCCACCGAAGCAAACACAGAGTCTTTAACTCGTCCGAGTTAAAACCGTCTGCTATAAGACGGAAAACAAAACGCAGTTGTTTTTCCGAGAGGTCATACCATCCTTGTGGGATGACAAGATTGATAGAGATGTTTTGCATAGAGATATTATATTAGAAGAAATAACCCGTTGCGTTTTTCTTGTTACGGAATACAGGAGGCGCGAATAAACGCGCTGTATCTGAGCCGTGCCATTCGGCAAAATCATCTTCACGTTGTCTTATATAGTTCACGATATCAGCAAGACGACGGGCGTTGAAAGAACCTTTGAGCAAGCAAGAGACGATTTGAGCCTGAATGAGTTTGACCACGTTGGCACGTTCATCAGACAAACTACCGCTTAAGTTCTCGGCACGAAGTTGAGCCATCAACTCCGGCGAGAACCATTCTTCGGCGAGATAGGCTTCAAGGTCGATAATTTGCGGGTGTAACTCGCAGTATTTATCCCATTTAGAGCCGATGGTAGTGACGAGAAAAGCGACGATATCGAGCGTTGGGAACAACGTTGAGCCGAAGAACTTCGCCGGGTTGGAAGACAGCCACTTCGAGGCCCCGACCAACTCGGGAAGCAGAGCGGCGATGCAGTCGTCGCGATGAGCGAGCATCGAGCCGACGAGCCGGTCTACACGCGGCTTCGACGCCGGGGCGACGTTTGAAGAATTGACGATTCCAAAGCCGTTTGGCGTAAGCACAATATCGAGCGATGGAATGGCGCGACGCAAGGCGTCGGCGACCACGAGGCGTGAGGTCAAAATCTTGGTCGTGTTGGAATCAACATAGCCGCAAATAGCGGTGAATGTAGCGTCACCGGTAATATTTGCTTTGACCCACGCTTCGGCCAAGTCAATGAAAGAAGCGAGACGGTCGATGAACGGTGTCTCGCCCTTGGCTGTCTGTATGATATTGGGAAGATGAGCGCGCAGTTGCTCGTCAGTGGTTATCAGTTTCATAGTTGTTGGTTGTTATCAATTGTTACAGTTTTGGCATCTTTGTGTTCGTCGAGCGTAGTAAGTTGGATGAAAGGAACGTCGACCGTTACATTCTTCCAATCGTTGAAACGGATAATGATGCGATGCACGGTAAACAGCAAATCGTGATAAGGCTTTTGTAGAGCCTGAGCGATTGTGTAAAGTTCGCGCTTGTCAGAGCCCGAGTTGTTGGTCTGGGCCTTACCGGGCACCGAACCAACAAGATTAGAGTGCACTCGCATCGTGAAACAAATCATGTTGATAGCCTCCTGTATATCCGTTTCCCAGTCGCCACCCTCTTTGGATGAGTCAATTTTATTGATGACGACGTCGTGTTGCTCCTTGCCGTCGGGGGACTTGTAGAACGTCGAGAACCATGCTTTGCCCGAGTTCTCGGCACCGGTCAGGAAGTCGAGAATAGTTTGCTTCTCTTGAACGATGCGCTGCTGTTGCTTTCGACGGTCGGTAATCCCCTCCGAGCGAAAGATTGACTCCCAATATTTCGCGGAAATTTCGATGTGGTATTTGATGGGGGCGGAGTTGCGAAGTTTCGCCTCCTTAGCAATCCCGATGAGTTGCTTAATGTTGTACCACTTACCTTTGAACAGAGCAGCGTAATAAGGGATTGGATAATATGTAGAGTCGACGGTCGGGATGCGCGAGACTACCGCGAACTTGCGGACCTTAGTCCGTCGGGCGAGCTTGTTGTGCAAATCACGCCATGGAGCGGTTGGGTCGAGCAATTCAATTTCCTCGATGTCGCGACGGTTGGCAACCGGCTTACGCCAGTTGGCATAAAGCACTTTGTCGATGCGTCCGTCCTTATTGGCCGGTGTGAACCGACAATAGCATGCCTCCTTGCGTATTAGGCGGACAATGCGTGTCGCGTCCTCATTAAGAATGATGACCGACACGGCAAAACCAAAGTGCTTGAAGTCCTGCGACACACCGAGGAAGTAAGCGGCGAGGTCGTTGTCAAGTAGGAAGTCCTCGATTTCATCGCGGACGACAGTAGACGCGAGACATGTGTCATATCGCAATCCCGAGCCAAAACAGACCTCGGCGTTGAATACCTGACACGTCGCGAGCGTTTCGTCCCTTTCGATAAGGGCGATTATGTTGTAAGGGAGTTGGTTGTCGCCACCCCATGGGATGTAAGATAGCGTCTCATCGACGATAGTCGGGACGATGTCGACATCCTCCTTGAACACGGTCGCGGAGTTAACGGTGAACGCTGCGCGGCACTCGAATCCCGGCACGTTCTCAACAGAATTGAAATTAAGATGGTCCATATTTGGTTTATACTGATTAAAGTGGTATCTTTGCGACACAACTTCTGCGAAGTTGTTTGTAAAAGACATAATTTTAAAGATTTTGAACCGACTACGTTGAGAAACGTGGCCGGTTTTTGTTATAGGAATACTTCGCAGTCGTTTACGCGAAAAATACACACGTCGCGGATTTTCCGAATTTCGCCCGACGAGAGTATTTTGACATTCCGCCACCCACCGTAAAAGTCATATCGCAGCGATATGACTTTGCGGAGTTCAAGGATAGACCCGTCGGATTTCCATACAGAAATATCGACGGGGTCACCGGAGTTAAGTATGTGGCGAGCGGTGGAGATATGAACTGCTCTGCTCATAGTTTTGATAAGATTATGAGAAAACCTGATTGTAAGTGTCGTAGAAAATGCCCGGCGTCGAAGGAAGCGCAATTTTCGGGCAGTGGTCGGCAAACTGCCAAGTAAACTTGACACGGTTAAGAGAGTGGATGGTGTCAGAAATTTCACACGTGAAGTCGGTAATCAGAATCTCCGGGAGAGCGTCAAAGTCCGTTTCGGTGGTGTCGTCCCAAAGGATTTTGACCTTATGCGATAGGCAAAGTTGCTCAATAAGGATACATTCATCGACGGAAAGCGGTGCGGTCTCGGTTTCGTAGGCGATGGTGTTTTTGACGTCGTAGAACATGGATGTTCGGCCAACCGAAGCAATCGAGCGGTCGGCAATGGCCTTTGTGGTTGTGGTGCAAAGAATAGGCAGCGTCTCGACGATGTTGAAGCAATTGCGGAAAGCAAAGCGACGGGCAGACTGTAAAGATTGGTCCACAAACATAGTTGTGGAGCGGTCACCGACACGAAGTGTAACAGATGCGAGAGTTTGGCCCGGGCTTAACATGCTGTCAATCCAGTCTTTGACGTAGAAATCGTAATTGATGACATCGCCGACCTCTCCGGAGAAAGAATCAAAGTATTCGTCGCAGTCGAGGATACCGTCAGAGTTGAAGTATTTGAACTGAATAGAGACCGGTCCCGAATCGGCATCTTCCGAGTACCAAGAAAGGCTGACCACGTCGGATGTAGCGATACGATGGAACGGCGCGACCGAGAGGAAATTTTGATTGAGCCAAGCGGCGAAGTCAACATTGCCAATATCGCGGTCGCAGTACATAACTTTGAGGTCGGTATCGGCCTCCTCGTTAGAAGTTGATGCAGAGATAAATACCGAGACAGTGTTGCCGTCGGTATTTTCGCGGATGTAAAGTTCGATTAGTTCTCGCAGATTTGTGATAGTGACGGCGTTGTCGGTTAAGAAGTATCGGGAGCGCAAGATGGTAGAGCCGTCGGCGGCGATGGTAACGTCAACGGTGTCAGCGTCAGATACGATTATGACGTTATCGAGCCGGCAAGACGGGATGACCTGGCCGAACTGAGAGATGATGCGAAGCATAGGCGTAGTTTTTTGTGCAAATGTATCATTAAGCGTCGCTTAATGAAAAGACACCGAAAAAGGCGAGGCCGAGGCCCCGTTCTACATAGGCCAAGGTCATCAGAGGCCACCGCAGACAAAGACGCGAGCAAACACCGATATTCAATAAAAGGAGAAGCGGATTTGGAGTAAGTGAGCAAAAAGAAAACTGCCTCGGCAGTTTTCTTAGGAGAGAGGGAGGCTTTTAATCGATTGTGTAGCAACCTTGAATCATCGTGTAGTCGACGTCGTCATAGAGGCTTGCGGCGATTTCCTGAGCCTCCTCTTCAGAGTGAGCCTCAATTTCTTCTAAATAGCTGTCGCCGGAGAAAGTGACGATTTCTACCGTGAAGAACTTGAGCGTTCTGTAGGAGTTGAGAGAACTGCGGAGGTTGTTTTTTGTAAGAGACATGATTTTTAAGATTTTGGTTAATAACTGTGCGCCTCGGCGCGTTAATTTTACGAACAATCCGATGTGGCGCTGTTTGAGACCGAACAAAAATTCATCGAGAATTTTAAGGGCAACTGCCCGGTAAAAAATTTGTAGGTACGACGAAATTTTTAATAAAATTGTCAGATGAATAGGCGTAGCCGGTTTTAGAGAGCCGCAAGGGGCCCGTCATGGCAGTCGAGTTGGCGCCCTAACTTTGTGAAGTAAATATTCATGCGCTGAGGCTTCTCGGCATCAGTTATTAATCTCAAAATAGTCGTTTACGTAAAAACATGTCATTTACAACGCGAAGCGCAACCATAAGCAGAGAACGGTTAAAACTCCATCAGCAATGCTCAAACATCAAAAAGAAATCTCACTTTTAAAGGCACAAGCGAAATAACAGAGGCTCACCTGTCAGAGGAGGCGAAAACCATTGAAGTGCCGCAAGAGTCGACAACATGATGCGTTTCAAGGCCGTCAGCGTCGATAAAAGCCCCTCTCCCATCGAAAAAAGAACGGTAAAATTCCTTATTGGCGAACGCCTCCAACTCCGCACCACCACATTAAAAAATATCGGTGTTGCAAGTTTTGACCGCTGCAACCGACGGCGCTCCCGATTATACAATGCCCGACATAGAGAGAGAAAATGAGTCTCTGTAAGGGAATTTTTCGCAGCCGATGTAGAGGGTATCGAAAGCGTCGGTGCCGTCCGTGCGGTGTTCGAGCAAATCTTCCTCCGACTCGGCGAGTTTTTCGCCCGACTTGTCTTTGCGAAAGCCGTTACGCCCGCGACTGACACCGGCAGTCTGGATTGCGAGGATAAGGTCCTCGTTGTTGGAGCGATTGAAAAACGGCATTAGCCGTTGCTTGCCGGCGAAGCCTTGGTTTATAAGCAAGTATTTTTCATCGTGGCGCATCGGGTTTCCGATGTAAACCGGCTCGACCCGCCAACCGTGCTTCTCAAACTCATGGACTACAACCCAACGGAAATCCTGCTCGTTGACGGCATAGTTCGAGCCCAGAGCGGTGGCGTCGTAATAAAATACCACGGTCTTGTTACGATGCTCCGCATAGTAACGGCAGAAGTCCTCGACGAGTGCCGGTATCTTACGCTCGAATTTGACGTAAAAGGATTTAACGACGTTCAGACGGCGGTCTCGCGGCTGACCGGCGACAATCCAGTTGATGTTAGCGTTGTAGTCCATACCTATACAGAGCGGTTGGTCCGGGTCCACATCTCCGTCCGCCTGAGAGCCGAGTGTCGAGAAGTCATAATTATAACCGAGCGTATCGAGGTAAGAATTATTGTTGGCGTCGTACTTGTGGGCCTCTTTCATCGACGAATAAAAACCATCTTTGGCGATACCAAGCCTCTGACAAAGGATAGAGGTTTGGAACGTCAAAGGCGTGAGGTCGCGCTTCATCTGCTTAATGTAGTTCTCGCCGAGAAGTTGCAAGTTCTCAATGGAGGAATACTCCCGATAATAGACAGCGACCGAGCGCATTTTATTGAGGTCCCGGTCGAGTCGTCTCAGATGACCTTTGAGATATGGCGGAACCGGTTTGCCCTCGGCATTGAGAGTGCGGATGCGTTCCTTAGTTCGCCATATCTCGTAGACCGTGGCCTCAATGGTTTTGATGAGTTCGACATCCATTTTCTCGCGGTAGTGCAAGAACCATGAGCCCTTTTGGGTTTGCGGCATATCACTCAAAATCATAATTGAGTGATTGAAGGAGTGTTTTCCAAAATGCGACTTAATGCCGCCGTTGGCCGGTAACGTTTCGTCCTTGAGCTTCTGATAATCGATAAACTTCGCCTCGTCAATCAGGAGCCATGACAGAGTAAGTGAGTTTGACGAGCCCGGTCTGTCCTGCGAAATGATAACGGCCACAGA
>JAFLRT010000044.1 GCA_022511295.1 Alistipes sp.
CGTCCGGCACACGCGGAAAAGCCTTGCTCTTGAGCCTCGAGAGGTATGACGCCACGTCGTCCGCCGACATATCCTCCGGCCAACACTCATCGCACTCATATTTATCCGCCACAGTGAACACCACACCCGCATCGGCAAGCAACTGACGTCTGCGCGGCGACGCCGAAGCCAAAATTATCCTTTTACCCTTAAGGCATTCGTGTATCAGCATCCTTAAATTTTTTTTAATAATTACTTTGACAGCTTAAATTTTTAACAATTACCTTGACGATTTTTTAATAATTACTTTAACTGCTTTTAATAATTGCTTTGGCATCTTAAATTTCAGCAACCACTTTGACTGCTTTTTAATAATTACTTCGACCGCTTTTAATAATCACTTTGACTGCTTTTTAATATCTGCGGCGCGCGGTGTTTCGCAATGCAAACTGCGTATTTTTTGTCTTTTTGTACTATTATTCACTCCTTCTATTTTATATCGAAGTCGAACAGGAGCCGTCCCTCGAGTGTCGCCTTGAGGTTATTGCCGCGCCGCACAGGTCCCACGCCCGCAGGGGTGCCGGTAAAGATAAGGTCCCCCGTGCGCAGGGTCATAAACCGCGACACATACTCTATAATCTCATCCACTCCATATATCATATCCGCCGTAGACCCTCTCTGGCGCACCTCGCCGTCCACGCACAACTCAAAGTGCAGGTCGTCGGCATTGCCGCCCACATCCGCAAGGGGTATAAACACCGGCGAGACGGCTGCCGAGCGGTCGAAGCACTTGGCTGTCGTCCAAGGCATACCCGCTGCCGCCGACATACGCTGGATATCGCGTGCCGTGAAGTCGATACCAAGCCCCACTTCATTATAATAGCGGCGGGCAAAGCGGCGGCTGATGCTCTTTCCCATACGGTCGATACGCACCACCATCTCGCACTCATAATCCACCTGCTGCGAGAAGTCGGGTATATAGAAAGGGTCGTTATTGCGCAGCAGCGCCGTATCGGGTTTTATGAAAAAGGCAGGCGGCACCGCATTCGAACCGCTATCCGCTACAACACCCGTCCCGCTCATCTCGGCGGCGTGCTGAGGGTAGTTGCGAGCCATACATATTATCTTCATCGCACTCTCTTTTTAACTTCCCCGACCATACTCCGGGCAACTCTGTCGGCGACGCCCGTCTGACCCATCATACTGCGCAAAAGCGCAAAATCTTCGAGCATCTGCTCACGTTTATCTCCGCCCGCGATTATAGAGCGCAGTTCCCTCTCCGCAGCATCGACATCGAGACGCTCAGAGACAAACTCCCTGACGGTCTCGCGGCCCAGATTGATATTCACAAGCGACACGAAGGGTATCTTCAAGAGCAGGGGGCGCAACTTGACATAGAGCCTCGGGATATGGTAGACAACCATCTCGGGGATATTCATCATAGCCGTCTCGAGCGTCGCCGTTCCCGACGTTACCACTGCCGCCTCGGCCGCGTGCAGCAGTTCGTATGTGCGGTCGCAGACGAATCGCACGTCGCTGCCGGCGGTAATCTTATCGTATAGTTGCCGGTCGAGCCACGAGACGCCGGCGATGACGAACTGACGTTCGGGGAAGCGTCGCGAGAGGGCGACCATATCGGGCAGATTGTCGCGTATCTCACCCGTGCGGCTGCCGGCGAGCAATGCTACTATGGGTCGTTCATCCAAACCGTACTCGCGGCGGAAATTCTCCGGCGCGGGCAACTGCTCCGAGCGTCGGGCAATGGTATCGACAAGCGGATTGCCGCAGAAGAGGGTCTCGATGCCCTTGTTGCGGAAATACTCCGTCTCGAAAGGGAAGATGACAAAGAGCCGGTCTACATATCGTCTCAATGCACGGACCCTGTATTCGCGCCACGCCCACACCTTGGGCGCTATATAGTAAAAGACCCTCAGTCCGTGTCTGTGCGCGAACTTCGCGATGCGCATATTGAATCCCGGGTAGTCCACAAGCACCACGACATCGGGGGCATAGTTCAATATATCGCGTTTGCACTCCCTCTCCTGCCGAATTATGGTACGCAGATTTTTCACCACATTCACGATGCCGAAAAATGAGGTCTGGCGGTAGTCCTTAACCATATTCTCCCCGCCGCCCGCAGCAGCCATTTTCTCTCCGCCCCAAAAGCGGAACGCCGCTTCGGAATCGCTCTTTTTCAAGCCTTCGATAAGGTTGGCGCCGTGAAGGTCTCCCGACGGCTCGCCGGCTATAATGTAGTATTTCATACTTACACTTACTGTTAATATAATATTGCATCGCAAGCGATGCACCCCCAAGGGGAGCAATGGGCGCCGCAATAATTGAAAACAACAGACTTACAGGTCTCTCTTACAGCGTTATATTCTCCTGCAGGGCTGTCAGTTGGCGGTAGTCGGTCATATCGGTCTGCACCGGAACAACGGAGACATAGCCGTGCGCCAGCGCATACTCGTCGGTGTCGGCAGCATCCGGCTCGGCATTGTAAAAGGCGCCGCGCATCCAGTAGTAGCGTCTCTCGTGGGGGTCTGTATATTCGTGAAACACCTCGCGCCAGAATCCGTGTGTCTGACGGCAGAACTTCATTCCGGCAATCTGCTCCACAGGTCTGTCCGGAACATTGACATTGAGGCACAAAGGCATTTGCAGCGCACCCTCAAGCACCTTGCGCGCCAACAGTTCGCCATATTGCACCGCCGCCGTGAGGTCGGCGCTCTCGTCGTGGCTCGTCAGCGAAAGACCTATCGACGGGCAGCCGTAAAACGCACCCTCGATAGCCGCCCCCATAGTACCGGAATAGAGTACGTTCACGGCCGAATTGGAGCCGTGATTGATTCCGGACAGCACAAGGTCCACCTTGCGGCCCTCCATAAGGTGGTCGAAGGCGAACTTGACACAATCGACGGGCGTTCCCGAAAGCGAATAGAGTTCCAATCCCTCCTCCTTGCGATGCTCGCGCAGAAACAGCGGTTCGTAGATGGTTATGGATTGGCTCTTGCCGCTCTGCGACGACTCGGGGGCTACGGCTACAACATCTCCCAGGCGTCGGGCAAGTTCCACCGCGCAACGGAAACCGTTCGATGTATAGCCGTCGTCATTGGTAACAAATATCAGTTTTCTCTCTTTCATATCGACAAATATAGGCATTTTCACCCGAAATGCGATTTTTTGTCAGTTCTTTCAGCAAAAATTTCTATCTTTGTAGTAATTTAATGACAATTACTGCAATGGAACAGTTAGCATATACACTGCACGAGGTGTTGTCGGCGGCCGATGAACGTGAGTTTTTGGAGTTCGCCAAGCGCCTCTATGCCGATGAGCCGCGATGGATATGTCCGTTGGACGACGATATACGCAAGGTTTTCAACCCTGCAGAGAATAAAAAGTTCGAGAAGGGCGAGGCTGTCCGCTGGCTCGCAAAAGATGCACAGGGCAACACCGTCGGACGTATAGCGGCCTTCTGGAACGAGGAGTCGGCGGCGGCCGAGAAACAGCCTACGGGCGGATGCGGTTTCTTCGAGTGTATAAACAGTCAGCAGGTGGCCGATATACTTTTCGATGCGGCGCGCGACTGGCTCGCGGCACGAGGTATGGAGGCGATGGACGGCCCTATAAACTTCGGGTCGCGCGACTCGTGGTGGGGCGTACTGGTCGATGGTTTTGAGTACACGCCGCTATATGCCAACCCCTACAACTTCCCATACTACAAGGATTTGTTCGAGGGCTACGGCTTCCGCAACTATTTCAACCAAAACTCATTTGTATGGAAAATAGGTCGCGACTCGATGAACGAGCGCGTATACGGACGTGCAGAGAGAATCATGAATACTCCCGGGTATACGTTCTCGACCATAGAGATGGGCAATCTGAAGAGTGCGGCCGAAAACGTAAGGCAGATTTACAACAAGGCTTGGGCGCTCTTCCCGGGTGTCAAACCCATGTCCGAAGAGGATGTGCAGCATATGATGCATCAACTCAAACCCATCATCGACCCCGACCTCATATACTTCGCCTATTTCAACGGCGAACCTATCGGGTTCTTCGTCATGGTACCCGACCTCAACCGTCTTATAGGGGGCTTCAAGGGTCGTTTCGGATTGTGGCAGAAGTTGCAACTTATGTGGAATCTGAAGGTGCGCCGAAGTTGCGACCGAATATTCGGTATCATCTTCGGCATAACACCTGAGTTTCACGGAAAGGGCGTCGAGTCCGCAATATTCCTATATATATACAAAAACTTCTTCGCAAATCCCGCCCGCAAACGCAAATTCCCATACAAGAGTTTTGAATTTGCATGGATAGGCGACTTCAATCCGGTAATGAACCGTATGATAACCAACTATGTAGGTGCTTCAAAGCACAAGATGCACACCACATATCGTTATCTGTTCGACAGAGAGAAGGAGTTCGAACGCTGTCCGCGTCTCGATATGATTCGCCCTGCAGCAGCCTCGGCAGAGCAGAAACAAACATCTGAAAACAAATAATATAATCGTAATATGAAAACAACGCCTTTTACGAAGTATCATCGTGCAAACGGCGCACGCATGGCCGAATTTGCAGGTTATGATATGCCGATAGAGTTTACGGGTATCAACGACGAACACGCCACCGTACGCAACGGGGCAGGTGTCTTCGACGTGAGCCATATGGGTGAAATATGGGTCAAGGGTCCGCACGCCTTCGACCTGTTGCAGCGCATAACGACAAACGACGTATCGAAACTCTACGACGGCAAGGTACAGTATTCATGTATGCCAAACGGTCATGGCGGCATCGTGGATGATATTCTCGTATACCGCTTTGACGAGCAGACATATATGCTCTGTGTCAATGCCGCCAACACCGACAAGGACTGGGCGCATATCGTCGAGCAGGGCAAGGCTTTCGGTATGGAGACGGGACACGGCAAACAACTCTACAACGCCTCGGACGAGATAGCGCAACTTGCCGTTCAGGGTCCTTTGGCGATGAAAATCGTTCAGAAGATGTGCAACGAAAAGGTCGAGGATATGGAGTACTACACTTTCCGCAAGACTATGGTTGGCGGTTGCAGTGCCATTCTCTCGGCAACGGGATATACCGGTTCGGGCGGCTGCGAGATTTATGTAGCCAACGAGGATGCAGACCGTTTGTGGGAGGCTCTGTGGGCCGCAGGCGAGGAGTACGGATTGAAAAACATAGGTCTCGGCGCGCGCGACACCCTGCGTCTTGAGAAGGGGTTCTGTCTCTACGGCAACGATATAGATGACACCACATCGCCAATAGAGGGCGGTCTCGGATGGATTACGAAGTTCGCCGAGGGCAAGGATTTCATCGACCGCGACGTGCTGGCACGTCAAAAGGCCGAAGGGGTAAACCGCAAACTCGTTGCGTTCCGTCTTACCGAGCGCGGCGTACCGCGTCATGGCTACGAACTGGCCGATACCGCAGGGCATATTATAGGTCATGTTACATCGGGTACCATGTCGCCGTCGCTCAAAGTCGGTATCGGCATGGGTTATGTCTCGGCGGCACACGCAGTCGTCGGCACCGAGATTGCGATTGTCATCCGAGACCGACTCATCAGAGCCGAAGTGGTGAAACTGCCCTTTGTTTAGTGTATAAAGGTATGCGGCGCTTCATCTCGGGCGCCGCAATTAATAGGTATATATATATTTATATTTATAAAAATGGCATTTTTCGGACTTTTTGGAAAGAGACAGAATACGACGCCCGAAGAGGAGCGCGCACGTCAGGAGGAACTGAACGCCGGTCTCGAGAAGACTCGCGGCGGGCTCTTCTCGAAACTGGCGCGTGCCGTGGCAGGACGCTCGACAGTCGATGCCGATGTCCTCGACGATTTGGAGGAGGTGCTTATAACATCCGATGTGGGTGTGGAGACCACCGTGAAGATTATAGAGGCTATCGAGGCTCGTGTCGCACGCGACAAGTATATGAATACCTCGGAGTTGCAACGCATTCTGCGTGAGGAGGTGGAGCGTCTTATGGCCGAGGCGGAGGGCGATGATGAACTATTCGGGCTGGAGTTGCGCGAGGGCGTGCCGTATGTGGTTATGGTCGTGGGCGTGAACGGGGCCGGCAAGACTACCACAATAGGCAAACTCGCATCGAAACTGACAAAGGCCGGCAAAAAAGTCTTTATCGGTGCGGCAGATACGTTCCGCGCGGCGGCGATAGACCAACTCGCGGTATGGGCGGAGCGTGCCGGTGCCACGATGATACGTCAGGAGATGGGTTCCGACCCTGCATCGGTGGCTTACGATACCCTTAAATCGGCTGTCGCCAACGGTGCCGACGTCGTTCTGATAGACACCGCCGGACGTCTGCACAACAAGATAGGGTTGATGAACGAATTGACCAAGATACGCAACGTCATGGCAAAGGTTATACCCGACGCCCCGCACGATGTGATGCTCGTCCTCGACGGCTCGACGGGACAGAACGCCTTCGAGCAGGCAAAGCAGTTCACGCAGGCCACACAGGTAACATCTCTCACGATAACCAAACTCGACGGAACAGCCAAAGGCGGTGTCATCATCGGCATAAGCGACCGTTTCCGCATACCCGTACGATACATAGGTATCGGCGAGGGCATAGACCAGTTGCGGCGCTTCGACCGGCGTGAATTTGTCGCTGCACTCTTCGGAGAATAGCGCAACGTGCTTACAATGAAGAAGATTAACGTAATAACATTAGGCTGCGCCAAGAACAGGGTGGACTCCGAGCATCTGTCGGCACGCTTCGCCGCCGCAGGGTGGAGTGTGGTCTTTGACAGCGACCGCACGGATGCGCAGGTGGTTGTAATCAACACCTGCGGATTTATCGGCGACGCCAAGCAGGAGAGCATCGACACCATTCTCAATGCCGTAGCGGCAAAAAATGCCGGACGCATAGAGAAACTCTTTGTCATAGGCTGTCTGAGCGAGCGTTATGCCGATGTGCTGCGCGACGAGATACCCGAGGTCGATGACTATTTCGGTGCGCGCAACATGGAGGAGATAGCCGACGCCCTCTGCCGTGCAACGGCCGGCCACGACACGGACGCAATGCAGGCTGTCGCCAATGCCGCACCTACCGACCGTCTTCTGTCTACGCCTCGGCACTACGCATATCTGAAGATATCGGAGGGATGCAACCGTGAGTGCGGATACTGCGCCATACCACATATCAGAGGACGCCACAAGTCCGTCCCTATGGAGAGCCTTGTCGAGGAGGCGGAGAAACTCGCTGCGCAGGGTGTACGCGAACTTATCGTCATCGCACAGGACACCACTTTCTACGGTCTTGACCTCTACGGTCGCCGTACTTTAGGCGAACTGCTCGAAAAACTCTGTCGCATAGAGGGCATAGAGTGGATAAGGATTCACTACGCCTATCCCGCCGGCTTCCCCGACGATGTGATAGAGATTATGGCGCGCGAGAAGAAAATTTGCAAGTATATCGACATCCCGTTACAGCATATCGCCGACACGCAGTTGCGCTCCATGCGTCGCGGACACACCAAGGCCGAGGCTGTGGCTCTCATACGCCGTCTGCGTGAGCGGATGCCCGATGTGGCGCTCAGGACTACTCTTATGACGGGTTATCCGGGTGAGAGCGAGGCCGACTTCGAGGAGTTGAAAGAGTTTGTACGCGAGGTGCGTTTCGAGCGTCTGGGTGTCTTCACCTACTGCGAGGAGGAGGGTACATATTCCGCCGAAAAACTCACTGATGACGTGCCGCAGAGCGTCAAAGAGCAGCGCGCAGAGGAAATTATGCGTCTTCAGAACGATATCGCAGCAGAGATGAACGCTGCACACGAAACAGAGGTGATGCGCGTTATTATAGATGGTCGTGAGGGCGATTACTATGTGGGACGCACGCAATACGACTCACCCGAAGTGGATGGCGAGGTGCTTATTCCCGCAAGCGAAGGGAGATTGCGTCGCGGGGCGTTTTACAATGTACGCATAACAGCTGCCGAGGGATACGACCTATACGGAACAGTCGAAAAGAGATAGCATTTGTATCTTGACAGGGTCGGCGGCATAAAATCGGTTTTATTATTAAAAATTTTTTCTTACCTTTGGGCAAAGGTTTGAGTCTATGACTGGCAAAGAGGCGATAGAGTTATTCAGCAGTCAGGTTGAACGGCTGACAGGAGAACACAAAAAGGTTGTTGCACAGCGCAATGCGCTTTCGCGCGAGTGCGGAAAACTGCGCGAGGAGAATCGTGCGCTGCTCGAAAAGGTCAAGAGCCTCGAGTCGGCGTTGACGCTCGCACAGATGAGCGCCGGTCTTTCGGGCAACAAGGCCAACCGCGACAAGGCTCGCAAGCGTGTGAGCAGTATGCTGCGCGAGGTATCGCATTGCATATCGCTTGTCGAGAATATGCGCCGCGCAGAACAGGAGAGGGCCAAACAACAAGAATAGGCAAGGGGCTAACAAAGGGGGCTAATAAAGGGAGATAATAATAGCAGCAGGCAGGGGCCAATAACAGGAGCAGGCAGGGGCCAATAACAGGAGCAGGCAAGGGGCTAAACGAAAGGTGAGGACAAGGAACCAAACACCAGGAGTTGGCCAAGACCCAATAAAAAGGAGCAGGCAACCGGTCTAATGAAAATTGGTAAAAAATTAAAGCGAAAAGGATATGAGCGAGGTTAAAAAACAGAATATAACGCTGCGTATACTCGGCAAGTCATATCAATTCTCTGTCAAGGCCGAGAGGGAAGAAGAATACCGTCTCGCCGAACAGGTGGTGAACGACCAGGCCAGAAAGTATGAAACGGCTCATATCGAAGGCTTCACACATCAGGATTGTCTGGCGCTGTCGGCAATGGATATCGCGTTGGACAATATCCGGATGTCGAGGAGCCGCGAGGTGGGAAACGAAGACGTAAAGCAGATTAACCGTCTTGCACAACGCATAGAAAACTACCTCAACAGCCTCGACCACGAGCAATAACGACGGCATACACGTCCCAAGTGGCGAAAAGGCAACGTTCTTTGAAGAAGATTGGAATAAAAATAAGAAATAATAAATAATAAGGCGGTCAGCACGAAAACCGGTGGAGACGACCCGCAGCGGATTCCCTGAGTTTTGCGAAACTGAACACTTCTTACATCGAGGCAACCTCGGCTTGTCAAAATCAGGCCTTAACCTTCATCCGAAGGTGCGTCCCTTTAGGGATTGCCGTTGGAAGATTGCGAATGTCCGATGCCCTCATACTTGACTAATCGGCAGATTCGTC
Source organism: Alistipes sp. (assembly GCA_022511295.1). Classification (GTDB taxonomy): domain Bacteria; phylum Bacteroidota; class Bacteroidia; order Bacteroidales; family Rikenellaceae; genus Alistipes. The sequence goes on from JAFLRT010000044.1 coordinate 9,228, forward strand.
AAACAAAACAGGGGGTTCGGCGGGTCTTTTTTTCGCCTGCGGCCGCAACAACAACAAAACAGACAAAACAGAACATTTTTCATAATAAACAGAACAAAAACGAACACATTTCATAATAAACAGAACAAAACGGAACACTTATATTTATATTTTTTTGCATAAAAACTTGAAAAAACTATGGGAACACCGATTATTGTAATTGTAACGGCACTGTTGTCGGCAATCGTCGCTGTTTCGGTCTACATAGTCATCACGAACTACGTCATCAAAAACAGCGCGAGCAAACGACGCGCAGAGGTATTGCGTGAGGCCGAGGCCGAAGGCGAAATGATAAAAAAAGAGAAACTGCTGCAAGCAAAAGAGAAATTCATACAACTCAAAAGCGAACACGACCGACAGGTCAATGAACGCAACCAGCGTCTTGCACAGAGCGAACAACGCGCAAAACAACTCGAACAGAATCTCCAGAACCAGCAGCGAGACCTCGACGGCAAATTGCGAGAGAATGAACGTCTGCGCGAACAACTCTCATCGCAACTCCAGATAATGGAGCATAAAAAAGAGGAGGTAGACCGCACGATACGCGAACAGAACCGACGGCTGGAGCAGATATCGGGTCTCAGTTCCGAAGATGCCAAAAATATCCTCATAGAGAATATGAAGGCCGAAGCCAAGAGCGATGCGGCTGCATATATCAACGAGACTATCGAGGAGGCCAAACTTACTGCAACCAAAGAGGCCAAGCGCATCATCGTCGCCTCGATTCAGAGAGTTGCGACGGAGACGGCCATAGAGAATGCCGTAACCGTATTCAACATCGACAGCGACGAGGTTAAGGGTCGCATCATCGGTCGCGAGGGTCGCAACATACGCGCTTTGGAGGCTGCTACGGGTATAGAAATCATCGTGGATGACACGCCCGAGGCTATCATCCTCAGCGGATTCGACCCCGTGCGTCGAGAGATAGCACGTCTGGCTCTGCATCAACTTGTAACCGACGGCCGTATACACCCCGCACGCATCGAGGAGGTCGTGGCAAAGGTCAAAAAACAAATCGAGGAGGAGATTGTCGAGGTCGGCAAACGAACCGCAATAGATTTGGGTATTCACGGTCTGCATCCCGAACTGATACGCCTCATAGGCAAGATGAAGTATCGCTCATCATACGGTCAGAACCTTCTGCAGCACGCTCGCGAGACCGCCAATCTCGCAGGCATCATGGCATCCGAACTGGGTCTCAACCCCAAGACGGCGCGCCGTGCAGGTCTGCTGCACGATATCGGCAAGGTACCCGATGACGAACCCGAACTCCCGCACGCTATAATCGGTATGAAATTGGCCGAGAAGTACAAGGAGAAGGCTGACGTATGCAACGCCATAGGCGCTCACCACGACGAGACGGAGATGACATCCATGATTGCCCCCATAATACAGGTCTGCGACGCCATATCGGGCGCTCGCCCGGGCGCTCGTCGCGAAGTTGTGGAGTCGTACATCAAACGGCTCAAGGAGATGGAGGATATCGCACTCTCATACCCGGGTGTGGTCAAGACTTACGCTATACAGGCAGGTCGCGAACTGCGTGTGATTGTCGGCGCCGACAAACTCTCGGACAGCGAATCGGAGAGCCTCTCGCACGATATAGCAAAGAAGATTCAGGACGAGATGACTTACCCGGGTCAGGTGAAGATTACGGTTATACGCGAAACACGAGCCGTATCATACGCCAAATAACACCCGAAATCGACTTTGAAATGTATAAAAGCAGGGCTGCCCGAATCGGCAGCCCTTTTTGCACAAAATATGACAGGTACAACTACCTCTTGGTCGATGTACTCTTCGACGTCTGAGGCTTGCTCTTGGTCGATGTACTCTTATCGCTGAGCGAATCCTTTACGCGGCGGCTCTGCGAACCATGCACATTGCCGCTCTTAAGGTTGCCGGTAGTGTGGCTCTGCGTCCTGCCGGAAGCGGTAGACGATGTTGTACCTTTGGTTGTCGATGAGGAGTAACGGTCGCTCTTTTGTGCCGTTACAGGCTCGTTCTTGGTCGTTTTCTTTTCCATACTCTTTAGTTTTAGTTGGTTACGGTTTTACGTGTGAAGAGAGAGACAATCAACAGCAGTATGATTGCCCCGACAATAGATGACAGCAACGTGCCCAGAGTGCCGGAGGGAATCCAGCCGAAAAGCGATACCAACCAGCCGCCGAGCATCGAACCGATAACGCCCACGAGAAGATTAATAAAGAATCCTGCACCGTGTCCGTGTACTATAAGACCTGCTATGCATCCTGCGGCAAGGCCTATCAACAGATACCATAAGAAATACATAATGTGTCGAATTATTGGTTACGCAACCTCTTAATGCAATATCCGTACCCAATTTTTATACGGCTCAACTTTCACTACTCGCCGCAGACTGCTGCGGCGCGCACGGCGCTTCGCAATGCAATAGCATTGACTTAATTAAAAACTGTACAGAAAAATAACTGTTAATATATTGGTAAATCACGATTTATCAATAACACTCTTATTATTATTTAACTACAATAATTGCCAATAAAAAAGGGTACCCTTGCGGATACCCTCACTGCTTATGAGCGGATGCTCGGATTACTCCTCCTTCTTCTCGGGAGCAGCCTCCATAGCAGCCTTCAACTCGGCAAGACCCGTAACATCGCCCAGCGTCGTCTTCTCAACCGAAGCGTTGAGCTTCTTAACGCTGTTCGATGCTGCCTCGGCAGCCGCCTTCTTCTCGGCCTTCTCTGCCGCAGCCTCTGCCTTCTTCGCATCCTCGAACAGACGGGTGTGAGACAGAGTGATGCGCTTGGTTGCCTTCGAGAACTCAAGGACCTTGAACTCGGCCTTGTCGCCTGCCTTCAACGAAGTGCCGTCCTCCTTGACAAGCTGCTTCACGGGTGCAAAGCCCTCGATGGTATCGGTAAGTGCTACTATTGCGCCCTTATCGGTCATCTCGGTTATGGTACCCTCGTGTACGCTGTCAACGGTGAACTGACCCTCAACCTCTGCCCAAGGATTCTCCTCGAGCTGCTTGTGTCCGAGGCTCAGGCGACGGATATCCTTGTCTATCTCCAGAACGATAACCTCAATCTCGGCGCCTACCGACGTGAACTCGCTCGGGTGCTTGATTTTCTTCGTCCAGCTCAAATCCGAGATGTGAATCATACCGTCGATGCCCTCCTCAAGCTCTACGAAAATGCCGAAGTTCGAGAAGTTGCGAACCTTGGCCGTACACTTCGTGCCGACGGGATACTTCGTGTCGATGTTCTGCCAGGGGTCGTCCGTAAGCTGCTTGATGCCAAGCGACATCTTGCGCTCCTCGCGGTCCAGAGTAAGGATAACGGCCTCAACCTCGTCGCCAACCTTCAGGAACTCCTGTGCCGAGCGCAGGTGCTGGCTCCACGACATTTCGGATACGTGGATAAGACCCTCCACGCCGGGTGCTATCTCTACGAATGCACCGTAATCTGCCATAAGGATAACCTTACCCTTGATATGGTCGCCAACCTTGAGATTGGAGTCGAGGCTCTCCCAGGGATGAGGGATAAGTTGCTTGAGACCGAGCGCGATGCGCTTCTTCGCCTCGTCGAAGTCGAGGATAACGACCTGCAGCTTCTGGTCGAGCGATACAACCTCCTCGGGGTGATTTACGCGGCCCCACGACAGGTCGGTGATGTGGATAAGACCGTCCACGCCGCCCAAGTCGATGAACACACCGTAAGAGGTGATGTTCTTGACCGTACCCTCGAGAATCTGACCCTTCTCGAGTTTGGACATGATAACCTGCTTCTGCGCTTCGAGTTCGGCCTCGATAAGCGCCTTGTGCGAAACGACAACATTGCGG